>NZ_CP049263.1:1800000-1987364 GCF_003048615.2 Campylobacter concisus | reverse complement strand
ATTTGTACGCCTTAAATTTTTAAAATATTTATAGTGATACTATCTTAAAATTAATAAAATCTTTGTTAAACTCTAATAAACTTTTTCACGGCGTGAAAAAGTCGTGAAAAAGTATTGAAAAGATTGTGATGAAAATTTTAGGAATCGATCCAGGCACGAAAAATTGCGGTTACGCGATACTTGAAAAGAGCAAATTTAAAACTATACTTCTTGAAGCTGGGCTTATAAAGATAAAGCCAAATACGCTTCAATACCAAATAACAGAGCTTTGCGAGGGGCTTGATCTCATCTTTAAAAACCATAAATTTGACGAGGTTGCGATAGAAGACATCTTCTTTGCTTATAACCCAAAAACGGTCTTAAAGCTCGCTCAGTTTCGCGGGGCACTTAGTCTTAAAATTTTGCAGCTTCATGGTGACTTTGCCGAATATACGCCACTTCAAGTAAAAAAAACGGTCACTGGCAAGGCAAAGGCTGACAAAGAGCAGGTGGCTTTTATGGTGAAGAAAATTTTAGGCATAAACAAAGAGATAAAACCGCTTGATATCACCGATGCGATCGCGATCGCGCTAACTCACGCGAATAATTTAAGAATAAACTAAATTTGATAGGAAAAATATGGCAACACTAAAAGCTTTACTAATAGGAGATGTGAAAAACTACGGCTCGCAAAATGCAACTGATAAGCTAAATTTACCTTGGAGCTCAGCTATTTTTAAAGTGGCTCAAAATGGCGAAATTTTCGCAAATGAGCTTGGCTTTGAGGGCGATAGCGTCGCTGATACGAAGCACCACGGCGGCCCTGAAAAGGCAGTCTTTGCAAATTCGTTTGCAAACTACGCCGAGTGGGAGAGCTTTTTAGGATTAAAAAATATGGCTTATGGGGCGATGGGGGAGAATTTATGCGTTGATGGGCTTGATGAGAGCTGCGTCTATGTGGGCGATATCCACAAGGTGGGCTCGCTTGTGCTTCAAGTCTCGCAGCCTAGAAAGCCATGCTTTAAGCTCTCAAAAAGATGGGGCAATGAAAATATGGCTACTTACATCTTCAAAACAGGCCTTACTGGCTGGTACTACCGTGTCCTTACGCCAGGTTCATGCAAGGCAGGCGACGCGATAGAGGTTATAGAAAGTGACCCAGTTCATATGAGCATTTTAGAGATAAACAGACTCTTTTACGCGCCAAATGAAAATTTAAATTTACTTGAGAAATTTAATGCCCTTACCACTCTTACAAATGGCTGGCATGATGATATGAAAAGACGCATCGAGGGAATTTATAGCACTGAATTTATGAGAACACTATAAAAAAGCTATAAACATTTTCATTTTTACTCCGATTTTGTTTTACAAATAAATTTCAAACAAAATTTAAAGGAGTAAAGGTGTTTCGTTCTATCACAAATAAAATAGCATTTGCCTTGATGATCTTACTCATCATCTCGTTTTGTGCTATTTCCGCAGTCAGCTATTTTACGTCAGAGAAAAAGGTGGTTGAGCTTGTTAGCCAAAAAGAAGATCAAATTCTAAAAGATGTAAAAGGTGTCATAGATACGTTTTTTGATGAAAATTTAGAATACGTTAAAAAATCTTCAGCTGTTATCGATGAGTTGCAAAGTGGCGACGAGATAATGAATTTCGTTTTGCTTGAAAAAAAGATATCAAATTCCATAATAACTTATGTATATTATGGTGATGAAGATGGACGCTTTTTTCAATCAGATGGTAAAAGAACAACCGTAGCTGATAAATATGATCCAAGAACTAGAGGTTGGTATAAGAGTACAAAAGAGAAAAATAAAGAAATTTATACCGAGCCAAGAGTTACTTCTACAAATGATCTAGTTATCACTTTTACTGCTCCTGTTACTAAAAATGGTAAATTTGAAGGTGTTTTCGGTATTGATATAGACATTAAAAAGTTAAGTGACAAGATCCTTGATATTGGTAAAACTAAAGAAGGTGGATATGCTTATATTATGAAAAAAGATGGAACTATGCTTATTTCTGATATAGCTTCAGAAGTTGGTACCATCTTACCTGCTACAAAGGTCGTCTCAGAAAAGTATAACAATAAAGAATTTGACGAAAATGGTCTGATCTCATATAAAAACTCTAAAAACCAAGATGTAACAGCTAAAATTTTACCTATCAACGATGATGGCTGGCTTGCTGCTGTTGCAATAGGTGCGGATACCTTTTCAAACAACACTATGCCTATCTTAAAAGCTCAGCTAATACTTGCGGTGCTCTTTATAGTCATACTCTCAGCCATTGTATTTGTACTACTAAAACGCTCACTTAAACCTATCGGAGTTATCCAAGAGAAGCTTTCTGATACATTTAAATTTATCACTTATGAGAGCAGCACTGCCCCAAGTAAGCTAGATATCCACACTACTGATGAATTTGGCGTGATGAGCGAAGAGATAAATAAAAATATCGACAAAGTCATAGCTGGCATCAAAAAAGATAATACCATGCTTGAAGAGCTAAATATAGCTGCAAATAATATGATAAGAGGAAATTTAGGCGTCAAACTAAGTGAGAACCCAAATAACCCATCTCTTATCAAACTAAAAGATTTACTAAACACTTTCTTTAGTTCTATTAGTAAAAATTTGGGTAATGTAATAAATATATTAAACGCTTACTCTAAAAATGACTATACTGCAAAGATTGAAATAGATGAAAACATTGAAGCTGATCTAAAAGCTATGATGCTTGGTATAAATAGCTCTGGTGTTGCTATTTGCAATATGCTAAATGATAATCTAAACCAGGCACAAATTTTGGAAGAAAAAGCACAAATTTTATCTGAATCTATGAAGAATTTAACTTCAGGAGCAAACAAGCAAGCAGAGTCTATTCAAGAAAGTGCAGCAGCTATCGAAGAGATGTCAAGCTCAATGAATGCAATATCTCAAAAGACAGCGGATGTTATAAGACAAAGTGATGAGATCAAAAATATCATCATTATTATCCGTGATATTGCTGATCAGACAAATTTACTCGCTCTAAATGCTGCCATAGAAGCTGCTCGTGCAGGTGAGCATGGACGTGGTTTTGCAGTTGTGGCTGATGAGGTTAGAAAGCTAGCTGAAAGAACACAAAAAAGTCTAGGCGAGATCGAGGCAAATACAAATGTCCTTGCTCAATCAATTAACGAGATGAGTGAATCAATCAAAGAGCAAACAACAGCTGTTGATATGATAAATCAAAGTGTATCTCAAATAGATAATGTTACAAAAGAAAATATTTCAGTTGTTAATACTACAAACGACGTAACTAGCGAGATAGACGGCATGGCGAAGGTCATACTAACAGACGTTAGAAAAAATAAATTTTAATATCCCAAACCACTCAAATATTACTAGGCTCATGTAAATTTACGTGAGCCTTTAAATTTTTAAATCTTTTTTACGCTAAAATTACCAAAAATTTAAAGGAGAATATATGCCACTACTTGATAGTTTTTGCGTAGATCATGTGAAGATGAAAGCCCCAGGAGTAAGACTAGCAAAGAGTATGAAGACCCCAAAAGGCGATGATATCAGCGTTTTTGACTTGAGATTTTGCAAGCCAAATGAAGAAATTTTGCCAGAAAAGGGCACTCACACTTTAGAACATCTTTTTGCTGGCTTTATGAGAAACCACCTAAATGGCAACGGCGTGGAGATCATAGACATCTCGCCGATGGGTTGCAGGACTGGCTTTTATATGAGTGTGATCGGCACACCTAGCGAAGAGGCTGTAAAAAAGGCATGGCTTGCTTCGATGAAAGATATCTTAGAGGTCAAAGATCAAGATAAGATCCCAGAGCTAAATAAATTTCAATGTGGCACTTACAAGATGCACTCACTTGATGAAGCGCACGCCATAGCAAGCAAAATTTTAGCACAAGGCCTAGTCATCATAAACAACGACGAGATCAAGCTTGACGTTGATGCTATGGGACTAAAAAAGCACTGATTTGAAACCAGCTAGACAAGAAAATCAAGCCTATCTAAAAGAGCAAATTTTAACCTATCTTGGTAACAAACGCTCTCTTTTAGGCTTTATCGAGCGAGGCGTAAAATACGCAAAAGACGAGCTAAAAAAAGAGAAGCTTAGCTGCTGCGACCTCTTTAGCGGAAGCGGCGTGGTGGCTAGGTTTTTAAAACAAAATAGCGAATTTCTAGTCGCAAACGACTTGGAGCTTTACAGCTTCATCACAAACTCATGCTATCTGCAAAACGCCACAAATGAGCTAAGAGATGAGATAAATTTCTGGCAAAAAAAGCTTGAAAAAGAGATAGAAAAGAGCCTTTCTGAGGGCTTTATAACAAGGCTTTATGCCCCGCAAGATGATGAAAATATAGCTTTTGGTGAGCGGGTTTTTTACACGAAAAAAAATGCCAAATTCATTGACACCGCAAGAAGGCTCATAGGTGAGATGTTGCCAGAGGAGATGAGAAAATTTTTCATAGCTCCACTACTTTATAACGCAAGCGTGCATGCAAATACGAGTGGAATTTTTAAAGGTTTTCATAAAAATAAAGAGGGAGTTGGCCAGTTTGGCGGACATGGGCAAAATGCCATCTCAAGGATCACTTCTGATATAAATTTGACTAAGCCTATTTTCTCAAATTTCAGCGTGCCATTTGAGGTCTATCAAAAGGACGCAAATTTGTTGGCAAAAGAGCTTGATGGGCTTGATCTAGTCTATCTTGATCCGCCTTATAATCAGCATCCATACGGCTCAAACTACTTCATGCTAAATCTCATCGCAAGCTACGAAGAGCCAAGTAAAATTTCAAAAGTCTCAGGCATCTCAAAGGACTGGAACAGATCAGTTTTTAATAAAAAATCATCAGCGAGCGAGGCATTTTTCGAGCTCATAGCAAATTTAAAGGCGAAATTTGTGCTCATCTCGTTTAACTCAGAGGGCTTTATAAACCAAGATGAATTTGACAAAAATCTAAATAAAATGGGCAAAGTTCATCTGCTTCGCCAAAAGTATAACGCCTACCGCGGCAGCAGAAATTTAAAAGCTAGAAACATCCACGTAGACGAACTTCTTTACGTTTTGAAAAAGTAAATTTAACGCTCATTTCATCACTTCTAAATCTCACTAACGTAATTGTTAGTTTTGCTCATCCTCTGGTAAGCACTTCTCAAAGATAAATTTATGCTCATTTGGCAAGGCGTCGTAGATAGCATTTGCTAAATTTCTTATCTCCCAAAGGGCTGATTTTGAGCTTCTTAGAGAGATGAAATTTTGCAAGCTTCTAGCGTTTATGCTCCATGTAAGCTCGGTTTTATAGCACTCTGGCAAGCAGTATTTAACTATATCAAGGCTTTTTGTAGTTGAAGCTAAAATTTCACGTAAATTTTCAAGCGCTTTTATGCTCGCGTTATCGACCATTTCGTCATTTGTTAGCACGATAAATTTAGCCGCACGCTCAAACTGCCCTACTTCAAATTTCTCCTCCTTTTTTAGCTCTTTTAGCGTGTAGCGGGTTGATTTGACGCTTAGGCTTGCTATGCGGTGGCGGGCTAGCTCCTGAAGTAGTGCGCGCGAGATGCCTTGGATGTAGAAATTGTAGTAAAGGTGCTCTAGCGTTGAAGCGTGTTTAAATTTATTACCCACCCTGTCTATCAGCTCGACATCTTTTTCGCCGCCGTTGTCGCCTTTTTCAAAGCTTTGCCAGCATGTGCGGATCGCGTGAGAGCAGATATTTAGTGGAGTGTGATTTAGAAGTGTTACTTGCATATTTTCTCTTTTTGTGAAATTTTTTAGCATTTTACAAAAAGAAGGCTGATTTTATTTGTAAATTTAAAAGGGAGCGAGCTCCCCCTTTATTATTGTTTTAGTTGAAGAAGTGTGTTTAGCATCTCATCGCTTGTCGTGATCGTTTTTGAGTTTGCTTGAAAACCTCTTTGGATGACGATAAGATCTGTTAGCGCACGGCTTAGATCGACGTTACTAGCTTCTAGTTTTGAAGCTGCGATCGTACCTTTATCACCTGTGCCTGCTGCGCCGATGACTGCTTCGCCTGAGTTAGCAGTTTGTGAAAAGACGTTTCCGCCCTCACTTTGAAGACCCTCGTTGTTTGTAAAGCTAGCAAGTGCAACTTGAGCTAGACCAAAGCTTTGTCCGTTTGTAAATGAGCCTATGATAGTTCCTGTTTCATCTACCTTCAAACCATTTAGCGTACCACCTGTGTAGCCATCTTGTGAGATAGACTCAGTTGATGAGTCTTTATCAAAGCTTGTTAGTCCGTTAAAGTCTGTTCCCAAGCCAAAATTTAAACTAACATTTTGACCACTTTGTGAGCCGTTGTTAGCTGAAAATGTTATCGTAGCTGGGTGAAAACTAGCAAGTGAGCCGTTTGAGTTAAACCTAACTGAACCAGTTACGACGTTGTCTGGACCCTCGCCTGTATAGTTTATCTTAGCAGGCTCTGGCACTTGGATGATCATATTCCATTCAGTGCCACCATCTGTTGTAGTACCTGTCTTTGCCCATCTGATACTAACTGTGTGTTTTGAGCCAAGTGAGTCAAAAATTTCAGCCGTTGAGCCGTGGCTTGACATCATCATCTTGCCACTTGCTCTTAGAGCTTGACCTGGGCTTAGCGCGCCATCAAGTGCTTTCATGATGTTTGTAAAGCGAACGTTTTCATTTACTGCTGCGCTGTTTGTACCTTGAGCTGGTTTTGTAAGACCAGTTGTAGTCATATAAAGGGCTTGATCAGCTATTTCGTTTGTAGGATTTTCTAGTTGAAATTGACCTAGTTTATTTACAGTGATCTTTACGCCATCGTTTGTATCATCTCCAGCAATTGCCTGAAGTGCCGCGACAGCTGCTGCGTGTTTTTGATCAGGTGTGCCAGTTGCTCCTGCATAAGCTGTATTGTATATTGTTGCATAAGCTGGATTTGTTATAGCTGCGCCACCAGTGCCTGGAGCTATCTTGTGAGCCGCTGTTGCTTCTTTTGCAGCATCAAGTACATCTGAATTTGCTCTTATTAGGCCATCGCCGTTATAATCAACGTGGTTTCTAGCATCCTCTTGCATAGCAGCACGAAGATCTTCTGTTGTAGTAATCTGTCTTGCTATCTTGTCATTATTTGGATGAACAGCTGTTGTTTGTGAGCTTGTATAGACATATTGATAAGCTGTGATGATATCTTTACTAGCTAGACCACCAACTGTGTTTCCAGCATTTACCACTAAGTGAATATTTTTTGTCTCTTCAGTTGTGCCCGAGTTGTTTCTATTTATAAGTGTTAGTTTGTTGCCTTCTGAAATTTCAGCTCTAACACCAGTTTTATTGTACTGAGCGTTGATAGCAGCTGCAACATCACTGATGCTTGTCATCGTACCAGCTTGAGATTTGATAGTTGTACCATTTATTGTGATATCAAGTGTTTCTGCTGGATTTATTTGACCGATTGTTTGAGCTGCAGGACTTCCTATACTAAATTTCTCAGTCTTAGCATTTGCGTAGCTTACCCAGATACCTTGTCCGTCTCTTAGTGCAAGTCCGTTTCCAAGCTCGTCAAATGTAACACCAAGATCGACGCCACGCTCTGTTAAGATTTGCTCGTTTCTTGAGTTTGTATAAAATTCGTCGTTGTTTGTATCGTTTTCGTTATGAACTTCGTTAGCGTTTAAAATTCCATCGTTATTGTAGTCGCGTCCGCCTGCAACTGAGTCAAGAGCGTAGATAGGTGTGCTTCTTTGACCGATGCTGTTACCTGAGTCAAGGTTGCCTTTTATTTTAACTTCTGTTGTCGCTCTTGCTGGAGTTGTAAGACCTTCTTTGATGACGATGTTGCTTATAGGGCCAGTTGAATCGATAGTGCCAGTCTCATCATCTCTAGTCCAGCCTTGAACGATGTAGCCGCTGTTGTTTACAAAGTTACCAGCCTTATCACGGACGAAATCGCCGTTTCTTGTATAGTATCTTGTCGTTCCGCCATCTGGAGAGACGACAAAGAAGCCATTTCCTTGAAGAGCAAGGTCGGTTTGCTTATCAGTGGCTGTTAGTGTGCCTTGTGAGAAAATTCTTGTAGTTGAGTTTATAGTCGTTCCTAGACCTATTTGCATAGCGTTTTGACCGCCTAGCTGGCCTTGTGGAGCGGTAGCAACTCTTGGAGTTTGGCTTAGTATATCAGCAAAATTTGCGCGGTTGTATTTAAAACCATAGGTATTGACGTTTGCGATATTGTTGCCTTCTACGTCCATGGCTATCTGGTGGGCTTGTAGGCCTGAAACACCAGACCAAAGTGATCTCATCATGAGCTTATCCTTTTTCTCGTTTTAAAATTTTTTATGATCTTTCTAAAGCAAAAGATGTTCCAAAATTTATATCGGCAAAAAGAGAAAAATTAAAAGAGAAATTTGGCGCTTTTAACGCCAAATTTATCCAAGTATCATGGCTCCTACGATGCCACCGATGATTAGCGGGATGTTAAAAAATATAAATGTAGGCACGCAAGTATCATATATGTGGTTGTGCTCACCATCAGCGTTTAGACCGCTCGTTGGTCCAAGTGTGCTGTCGCTTGCTGGGCTTCCAGCGTCGCCTAGAGCCGCTGCTATACCAACTAGCAAGATGATAGCTGGCACGCCAAAGCCAAGGCTAAGGCAAAGTGGCACGTAGATAGAGGCTAAGATAGGGATAGTGCCAAAGCTAGTGCCTATGCCCATCGTGACTAAAAGTCCGATAAGTAGCATCAAAAATGCTCCGCCTATCTTGCCGCCTGAGACCAAACTAGCGTATTTTACAAGCTCGTCTATACCGCCACTCTCTCTTAAAATGGTGCCATATCCAGCAGCAACAAGCATAATAAATGCGATAAAACCCATCATAGCAAGGCCATTATCCATGATCTTATCTACTTTTTTATATTCGATACCGCCAAAAACAACCATTACCAAAAGTCCAAGTAACGCGCCAAGTGGCAAGAGTGAAGTGTAAATTTGCACGACAAAAGCGACAACCGCACCAGCTAAGACCGCCCACTCTTTTTTAGTCATCTCAAGGCTTTTTGCACGCTCGATCTCATCAAGCTCGGCCTTTTCAAATTTAGAAGTTTTATAAATCCTTTTTTTACTATAAAAAAGTATGGCTAAGATGAGCCCCACAAACATCGACGCACCGCCTATCCACATGACTGATGAGATGTCTGAGATGGTTGTATTTATGCCGTTGTTGGCTAGCTCTTTTTTAAGGATATTGTGAAAAAGCAGACCAAAGCCGACGCTAATGCTCACATAAGGCGCTTGAAGTCCAAATGTAAGAGCGCAAGCCACCGCGCGTCTATCTATGCCCATTTTATTCATAAGAGCAAGAAGTGGCGGGATCAAGATAGGTATAAAAGCTATATGAACTGGGATCAAATTTTGAGACAAACAAGCGATAAATGCGATGGTTAGCGTAAAAATGACCTTGTTTGAGCTAAGAAATTTACTCATTGCATTTATCAAAATGGCTGTTAAATTTGTATTTGCTATGGCAGCTGCAAGAGCACCTAGCAAGATGTAGCTAAGAGAGGTTTCAAGGTTGCCTTGCATGCCGCTTATGAGGCTTTGCGTAGTCTCTTTTAGAGCCGTAAAAAAGCTCTCAAAACCGCTTGCCAAACCACTTTCAAATCCACTAAAACCATGCTTATACATGACACCAGCGACAAGGGCTGAGATGAGGATAGAAAGGAGGATGTTAAAGCGCAGCAAACATAGCACCGTCATCACCAAAATACTAAAAACAACAGGGTTAAAGAGAAGCATGAGTGTCCTTTTTGTATGAGTGCAAGAATTATACAAGGGCAGGGCTTATTAAATTTTAAAAAGAGTGGCTTAAGTGGGTATGTGTTAAGATTTTTGGCAAATTTTAAAAGGAAAAGGCGATGGATTTAGAGAAAATTTATAAGGATGCTGGGGCGTATTTAGAGGGGCACTTTTTGCTAAGTAGTGGCAACCACTCGCAGTTTTATCTGCAAAGTGCAAAGGTGCTTGAAGATCCTGCTCTTGCAGCAAAGCTAGCAGATGAGTTAGCGCGTGTGATAGAGAAATTTGGCATTAAATTTGATAGTGTTTGCTCGCCAGCGCTTGGCGGAATTTTGGCTGGATATGAGCTAGCTCGCGCGGCGAAAAAACGCTTTATATTTACTGAGCGCGTTGATAGGGTGATGAGCTTAAGGCGCGGTTTTGAAGTGAAAAAGGGCGAGAAATTCATAGTTTGTGAAGACATCATCACAACTGGCGGCTCTGCGCTTGAAGCAGCGCACGTGATAGAGAGACTTGGTGGCGAGGTAGTTGGCTTTGCGGCACTTGCAAACCGCGGCTTTTGTAAGGTTGCAAATTTAGGCAATGACTCAAAGCCAAATGCAAAACTGCCAAGTGACAAGCCATTTTTCGCTTTGGGAAATTTTGAATTTGAAATTTACGAGCCAGAGCACTGTCTGCTTTGCAAAGGCGGTAGCAAGGCTATTAAGCCTGGAAGTAGAGGCAACTAAAGGCTACTAAATTTTACTTAAATTTTACGCTCAAAGCTTAAAATAATAATATTTGTAACTTATTCGTTATTTTGGGCTTTGAGTAAATTCTCTCATCAAATTTTCTCTTTTTTTCTTAAATTTTAAAAGTTAATTTATAATTAAGATTTGAATGTATAAAATGGCACAAAAAATTTAGGAGATCCCAAAATGCAAGGATGTGTGCTATGAAAATATCTACAAAGATAATTCTCACTTTTGTTTTTTCAGTTTTACTTGTTAGCTGTTTGCTCATATTTTTAAATAGCAAATTTTCAAGCGATCTCACGCAGTTTTTCACCAACAAGTCCTACGACGAGCTGGTAAATGCCAGAAAAGAAAATTTAAAAGATGACGTCGAGACGATCAATCAAATGATGCGTGAAATTTATAATGGTGGCAAAGAAAAAGGGCTAAGCGACGATGAGATAAAACAAGAAATTTTTAGAGTCGTCTCAAAGCTAAAATTCTTTAGCGATAAAACTGGCTATATCTTCATTTATGACTACAATGGTGTTGTTTTGATGCACCCTGAAAAGCCATCGCTTGTTGGTAAAAATTTAATCGGACTAAAAGATCCAAAAGGGCTACTTCTTATAAAAGAGCTCATCGAAAAGGCTAAACAAGGTGGCGGATTTGTCACATTTGGCTGGGCGAAAAAAGAGGGCGAGGAGCCAGTGGAGAAGCTTGGCTATGCTGCAAATTTTGAGCCATATAAGTGGATGCTAGGAAGCGGCGTTTATGTCGATGACTTGGCGGACGAGATAGAAAAGACAAAGGTCGTGTTAAACGAGCAAAACAGCCAAAATACAAGAACATTTATCATCGCTTGCGCCCTGATTACGGTTGTTTTGATAGCTATCGTGTTATTTATCTTAAGTAGGGCGATCATCAGACCTATAAAAAATATCGTTGCAAATTTAACCGCGATGTCAGATGAGATAAAAAGTGGCAGAGGCGATCTTACTAAAAAGCTTGAAGTTAGCGGAAAAGATGAAATTTCAAACATCAAAAGCTCTATAAATGACCTAACAAGCGAGCTAAGATCTGTGATAGAGAGCGTTAAAGGGCTAGCGCATGAGAACTCTTCTATCGCCGAGCAACTCTCTTCAACATCAGCTCAAACTACAAATTTAACCAACAAATCTTCGCTAATCGTCACAGATACGACAAATATGGCAAAAACCATGTCAGAAGAGATAAAGAGCTCATTTGAAGAGGCTAAGAAGAGCAAAGAAAATCTTGAAAGAACCTGTCTATATATAAATGAAGTTTCAAACGATGTTTTGGGGCTTAGCAAAAATGTAGATGAGGCTGCAAATAGCGAAATTTCACTCGCTAGCTCGATGAAAAGCCTAGCTGATCAAGCTAAAAATGTAAAAGATGTCTTAAATATCATCGATGACATCGCTGATCAGACAAATTTACTTGCTCTAAATGCCGCCATAGAAGCAGCGCGTGCAGGTGAGCATGGACGTGGCTTTGCAGTCGTGGCTGATGAGGTTAGACAACTAGCTGAACGCACGCAAAATAGCCTAAGCGAGATAAATGCAACTATAAATTTAATCGTTGAAGCGATCTCAAACTCAAGCCATACCATCGGCGATAATGCTAAAAAAGCTGGCGAGCTTTGCAAAAAATCAGCCCAGATAAATGAAAAAATAGAAAATATGAACCAGCTAATGAACGAGACTGTTAGCTTAAATGAGACCTCTACGAGGGACTATATAGAGACTGGAAATAAGGTCGAAGAGCTGATAAAAGGCATCGTAAATATCGATGAAATTTCAAAACAAAACTCAAAAAGCATGGATGAAATCTCACTTGCAGCTGCTCATCTTTCAAAGATGACTGATAATCTAAACACTAGCCTTTCAAAATTTAGAACCTGATAAATTTAGCCAAATCTTTGGCTAAATTTAACTTTATCTTTTAAATTTATCACTTAAGTAGCGAGCCGATTTTTTACTTTAAGCTTACGATCATGATGTAAATTTATGAAATAATTTTTATTTTGTGTTATTTAAGTTGGCATTTTGGCTTAAGAGATGAGATGACGTATGCAAGAGTATGATATTTTAGATGTTTTATCAAACAAAAAGGTCCTTTGCTTAGAGGATGAAGAGGCGATTTTGCGAAATATCTGCGCCTCGCTGGAGCTCTTTTTCGCAGAGGTTAAAGGCGTTACAGACGGCTTTGATGCGCTTGAGCTTGCTATGAGCGGGGCGTATGACGTGCTAGTGCTTGATATCAGCGTGCCAAATATTGATGGTCTTGAGATCGCTAAAAAAGTAAGAGCTATCAATCAAAAAATCCCTATCGTGATATTATCTAGCCACGTCGAGCAAGAGTATCTGTGGCGAGCAGTTGAGCTAAAGATCACAAGATATCTTGCAAAACCATACGATAAAAAATCTTTTGTTAAAGCGCTTGAAGATGTGGCGTTTGAGCTAGTTGGACGCACACCAACTATCAGGCTAAATGACGAGCTTGAGTATGATTTTGGCAAAAAAGCGCTTTATGTAAATGGCGAAATTTCTCATCTAAGCAAGAGCGAGAGCAAGCTTTTGGAGTACTTTTTAAACAACAAAAACCAAACTATCACTTATGAACAAATTTTTGACTACATCTGGGACTACGAGCAGCCGACAAAAGAGGCGATAAAGACGATCGTAAAAGAGCTTAGAAGAAAGCTAGGCAAAGATGTGATCAAAAATTTATACGGCGTGGGCTATCTTTGTGAGATATAAATTTCAGCTAATAGTCGGTGCTTTTATCTTTGTCTATCTGCTAGTTTCAGCACTTGTTTTAAATTTTTACAACGATCTTGCGATGAAAGACGCTAAAAAAGAGGCGTATTATGTTTTAGAGGGCATAAATTCAGTAAGAGAGTACATCGCTGGAGTTCAGCGCCCACTAATCGAGCAGTTAAAAGAGCAGGGCATCTTAAAAGAGGACTTTTTTGACGAGAGACTTCTGTCATCTTCATATATAAGCCGTGAAATTTACAACATCCAAAAGAAAAAATATAACCTTGAATTTGACTACAAGCTAGTTGCCATCGCTCCGCTAAATAAGGCTCACCAGCCAAATGAATTTGAAGCTGGCGTCTTGCATGGCTTTAAAGAGAATAAATTTAAAGAATTTGTAAAGATAATAAAAGATGAAAATGGCTCACAGCTCTTTGTGGGTCTGCCTATAAAAAACCAAAGTCCAAGCTGTCTAGCCTGTCACAGCAGCGCAAATGCCCCACAACAAATGCTAGAAAAATATGGCATGGAGGGCATAGAGATCCCAGACGTGAACGAAACTGTCGCGATGATCTCGTTTAAGATACCAATTCGCGCCATTTTTACCTACCACTTGCAAGAGGTCATCGTCATAATGAGCGCCATAACGCTTATCTTTGGGCTATTTTTACTACTTGTTTATAAGATGCATAGGCGAGGCGAAGAGAGCAAAAAGCAGACTGAGCAGCTAATGATACATCAAAGCCGTCTAGCCTCTATGGGCGAGATGATAGGCAATATCTCGCATCAGTGGAAGCAGCCGCTAGCTCAGATAAGCTCAGCTTTAATAAATTTAGAGCTTTATCAGGAGCGAAAGAAGCTTGATGAGGCGAAAATTTATGAATTTATAGAAGAGACAAGCAAGCAGATAAATTTCATGTCAGAAACCGTTGATGACTTTAAAAATTTCTTTAGTCCAAATACCTTGAGAAAAGAGTTTAAGGTGCTTGAAGTGATAAATCAAACGATAAAAATTTTAAACGCAACGCTTAAAAAGTATCAGATCGAAGTGCAGCTTGACGTGAGAGAAAATTTTGAGGTATTTGCAAATTTTAATGAGATAATCCAAATTTTAATAAACATCATAAACAACGCCAAAGACGCATTTAAACAAAGCTACACAAAGCCAAGAGTGATAAAGATAAGCGCCTTTTTAAAAGATGGCAGAAAGAATTTATGCGTGCAAAATAACGCAGGAGCGATAAAAAATTCATTTTTAAAGGTCATCTTTGAGCCACACTTTAGCACAAAAGAGAGCGGTAGCGGGCTTGGGCTATATATGAGCCGCCTTATCGCTCGCAAAAACAACGCCCTAATCTTTGCTAAAAATGTGGATGAAAACCACGTTGCATTTACAATTAGTTTCGAAAATTTATAATTTGTTAATTTTCCCCCTTTTCTGCCCTTTTTTGGTGTTAAGATTATCAGTATGAAATCATTTTGATTTTAGGATAAAAATTCAAAGGAGGAGACGTGAGAAACTTACACAAAGCCTTAGCAGGCTTACTCATGGGTGTTAGTATCTTTGCTTCACAAGCCTGTTGCGAAGAGCATAATATGCAGATGTCCGATAAAGCACGTGATGTTATCGCAAATCCTAAAGGCACACTGCAAAGTAGAGGTGTTGTCTCCTTGCAAGACTACGTCGTAGAAGAGCAAGAGATGTATAACTGGCTATTTAAAAACCACCCTATTTTTACAAAGTATGGTGGCAAAACCGTCGGCAAAATGGTCGTTCATGACCGTGGCTTAGAGTGGCTTGCCGAGGGACATGGCTTTGATATGTCAAAGCTTAGTAAAAGAGATGGTGGTAAGGGCTATAGCTCTATGATGTATAGAATTCCAGCCACCTCATCACTTCAATTTCCTAATAAATTTGTAGGACCAGAAAAGTGCGGTGAGTGTCACCCAGCTCAGTATGAGGTCTGGAGCAGATCTCGCCACGCAACTACTATGCGCTTCCCTGGCGAGCACCCAGAGGTTAATAACAACCTAACTGAGCCAGTATTTGACAAAGATACCGCTTCTATACTACCAAAAGGTATCACTCCAGATGTCATCTACGCAACCGTTGGTCACTTAAGAACTAAGATGGGATACGTCGATGCATGGCTACTTCGTGGTACTTACTACGTTGAGGGCGGTTTGCTAAGAGATGGCACAGGTCAGATCGTAGCTGGCGGTAACCAATGGCAAAGAACATGGGCGTTAAATTTAGACGACGCAACTGTTAAAAAGATAAAAGAGCTCGTCCCAGAATTTCCTGGCACGCTCGAAGAGTATGGCGATAATGGCGGATATGTTAGAGGTCTTGCCTCATACGCCGCAAAACATAAAAAGTCGATGTTTTTCCAAGCAAACTCATCATATTGTGAGGTTTGCCACCCAGTTAAATTTGACTTTAAGTCAAAAGCAGAATTTTACGCAGCACTTGGTAATGCCAAAGAGCTTCAAAAACACACTATCTCAAAAGGCGTAAGCTGTGAGGAGTGCCACGGAGCTGGCGGTCACCTTGATGGAGCTACAAATTTTAGAACATCAAACTGCGAACGCTGTCACCAAAGATTTAACTTTAGCCCAGATCTAATGCGAGCTAACCCATTAAACAACGGCAAGCTTGATCTCTCACTTAGCTCTAAATTTAAATCAATGGGACCAGGATGTGGCTCAGAAGGCTCACAATCATACTTTACCGCTCACTACGATAAAGGCATGAGATGCGTCACTTGCCACGATCCACACGACAACACAGGTAACGTTGTAGGCGATAAGAGCGTAACTGGCATGAACTACAACCCAGATCAAGGCTATCTAAGTGCATTCTACACTAAACCAAAGATCAAAAAAGATTGTAAAGATTGTCACGAGACTCAAGCATATATCGCATCAAAAGCAGATACACACAAAAACAACACTTGTGCATCTTGCCACATGCCATTTATGATGAGCTGCGAGAATTTCTACGCTGTTCAGTTCCAAGACAACGCTGGCTTTGATACTCAAAGACGCTCTCACATCTGGAAGATCATGGTCGATCCAAAAGAGAAATCTCTTGTCCCAGGCGCTGCTTCTAAAGATGCAAGAGACGGAAAAGATTGGCACTTTGAGAGAGATAAAAATGGCCACAACTATGTTGATTTGATGTGGGCATGCGCTAGAACATCTTGGGCTGATAAAGATATGAAAGATAATAAAGGCTGCCATAGCCCAGTGCTATCTGAGCTAAAACCAACACTTCACTTCAAAAACCAAAAACAAGTTTATGATGAGGTTATGGGATGGCAAACTCCAGTTAAAAATGAATTCTCAGAGGTCAAAATAGGCATCGAGGGAATTTACTCACTACTAGAGACTAAAAAGCTAGATCCAAGTGATAAAGCAAGAGTTTATGAGCTTGTCCAAAACGCTCAAGAGATCATCGATATGGTTGAAAAAGATGGTTCGTGGGGTATGCACGGATTTAAATTTACTAAACAAAGACTAGATGCATCTAAAGAGTATATAAAAGAAGCTCAGAGAATTCTAAACAAAAATTTATAGCATTTAGGGGCTAGTTTTAGCCCCTTTAATCTTAAGGGTTTGAAATGAAAAATGCGTTTTTAAAATGTTCGCTACTTCTTAGCCTAAGCGTGGCTAGCCTCTTAGCAAATGTCGATACAAACGACTCTTATGCCATAGGCGCAACAAGCGGTGGATATGTTTTAAAAGGACTGCTAGATCAAAAGCAACTAGGTGTTGGCTATGACGCTGATGCAGTGATAAAAGGCTTTAGCGATGCGCTAAAGAGCGAGCTAAAACTAAGTGATGATGAGATAGCAAAGCTACTAAACAAAAGAGCTGAAAGCTTAGAGAAGATAGTAAAAGAAAAAGAGGCTGCCAAGCTAAAAGAGAATTTAGCCCAAGGCAAAGCCTATATGGAAAAAAATGCAAAAAACAAAAATGTAAAAACAACAAAATCAAATTTACAATATGAGATCATAAAAAGTAGCTCAAAAGGGGCTACTCCAAAGCCTGAGAGCATCATCATAGTAAATTATAAAGCAAGCTTTGCTGGTGGCAAGGTCTTTGACGAGACAAAAGAGGCTCCAGCTCATCTTTCGATGCTAAATTTGATCCCTGGGCTTGAAGAGGGTCTCATGCTTATGAAAGAGGGCGAGAAGTTTAAATTTGTCATCCCGCCTGAGCTTGCATACGGCGATAGCGGCATGGAGGGGATACCTGGAGGCGAGACTATCGTTTTTGAGATAGAGCTTATTAAGGTCTTAAAGCCTGGCGAACTAGCTGAGGCAGCAAGAAAAATTCATGAAAAAGAGCAAAATGAGGGCATTAAAAAGCCTCATTAAGGCATAAATGGAGTTAAAAATGCAAAATCAAAATAGCAGAAGAGCCTTCTTTAAACGCATGGCAGTTGTGGCTGCTGGTGCTAGCGTGGCAAGTAGTGGTTTTGCTTTTAAGAGTGAAGAGAGTGCGAAAAAACCACATTTTGGCATGATATTTGACCAAAACAAATGCGTCGGCTGCACGGATTGCGAAGTGGCATGTAGAAAGGTAAATTTAGTCCCAAAAGGACAGATGAGACTTTTTGTAGAGGATAAAACAGATCCAAAAAATTTGCTTGATAAAAGATATGTAAGAATATCTTGTCAGCAGTGTGAGGATGCGCCTTGCGTGGCTGTTTGCCCAACAAAAGCCTGTCACAAGGACATAAAAACTGGCATCCAAACCACAAACATAGATGACTGCATCGCCTGTAAATACTGCATCGTAGCCTGTCCTTACGACGTGAGATATATCGACAAAGTCAATCACTCAGCCCAAAGCTGTAACTTCTGCATAGATACAAATTTAAAGGATAAAAAAGATCCAGCCTGCGTTGAGGCGTGCAGATATGAGGCTTTGGTCTTTGGCGATTTAAACGATGAGAGCTCGCATATTAGCCAGTTACTAGCTGTCAAAGATAGCATAAGGCTAAGAGCAGAACTTGGCACAAAACCAAGCCTTAGATATATTCCTAAAGTAAAAGCGGGGGTGTAAGATGGATGGTGCATTAAATTTCACTGCGACATTTTCGCACGGGGTAGAGTGGGGCTGGCCGATCGCTGTTTATCTTTTGCTAGCTGGTATGAGTGGCGGAGCGCTAATAGCTGCCATAGTTCTAAAGCGTTACAAAAGACAAGATGGCTTTAGTCCATTTTTCAAGGCTGCTTCGCTTCTAGCCTTTGTTAGCATCATGCTTGGTATGGTTTGTTTGATAGCTGACCTTGAAAAGCCACTTTTGTTTTGGAAAATTTTGATTAATTACAACTTCACATCGGTTATGTCTATCGGTGTAGCCGCACTTTGCGTGTTTATACCGCTTAGCTTTTTGATGTGTCTATACGCTTTTAATGCGGAGTTAAAGTCACTTTGTGGTTTTTTTGATGGCGTGATGAAAATTTTATCGCCACTTTATCCGCTCTTAAGCGCGCTTTGCCTGCTTTTTGCGGTTATCATTTGTGCATATACAGGCTTTTTGATCTCGGTGCTCATTAGATTTCCACTTTTAAACACCGCCGTTTTACCAGCGCTTTTCATAGCTTCAGGGCTTAGTGCTGGCATAAGTGGTAGCAGCTTGATAGCGGCACTATTTTTCAAAGAAGATCCACACTCAAGCGACCTTAGCTCGCTTCATGGCGTGGAGTTTTACGTCTTATGCGCTGAAATTTTACTCATTTTAATGCTTTTTGTGTCGCTTTTGCTTGGCTCAAGCTATCAGCAAGGTGCAGCAGTTGCATTTTATAGTGGCGTTTGGGCTAAATTCTTTTGGCTTGGGGTTGTTTTAGTTGGCTTTGTCTTGCCTCTTGTTTTAAATTTTGCACTTGGCAAGATTAAATTTAGCTTCTACCTTGGCTCATTTGCAGCAGTCGTTGGCGTTTTATTGCTTAGGGTTTTTATACTTTATGCAGGACAGACTTATAGCATTTAAGGCTTAAGGGCAGGTGATGAAAATTTTAAACATTTATCGCTTGTCTTTAATATTATTATTTATCCTTGCTTTTGGTGCAGGGGTGGCGACCTTTTTGGAAAATTTTTATGACACACAGACGGCTAGAGTGCTTGTTTATGAAGCGCTCTGGTACGAGTGCGTCATGGCAGCTTGTGCTATTTGCCTAGCCATTAGCATCGTAAAAACCAAGATGTATAAGAAATTTGGCGCATTTTTGATACATCTTGCTTTTATTCTGATCTTCATCGGTGCTGCGCTTACAAGATACTGTGGCGAAGAGGGCGTTATGCACTTAAGACTTGGCGAGAGTGGCAACTCTATGCAAAGCACAAAGCCCTATTTGAGAGTGCAAATTTCAAATGAAAGCTTTGAATATCCACTAAGACTTAGCCTGCTTGGCAAAAACGACTTTCATTTTAAAAAAGATATAAACGGCAAAGAATTTATTATAAAGATAGTTGGCTATAAAAAGGATGAGAAAAACGCTCCAGCCACGCTTAGCATAGAGGCTGGCTTTACTGGGCAAAAGAGTAAAACCGCCAAGCTAAAAGGTGGCGCTGGATATGATCTTGAGCCAAGCATTTTAAGCTTTGACGGACAAGAGGCGAAATTTTACTTTAGCTCAAGGGCGATAAATTTACCATTTTCACTAAGGCTTGATAAATTTATCCTAGAGCGCTACGCAGGGCTAAATAGCCCATCATCTTACACTAGCAAAGTAAGCATCGCAGGCAGCGAGCATGAAATTTCGCTAAATCACCCACTAAGCATCATGGGCTATAAAATTTTTCAGTCATCATACGACGCTGACGAGCTTGGAAGCGCCTTTGAGATCAGCTTTGATCCTGGCAAAGTGCCAACTTACATCGGATATTTTCTGCTTTGCCTTGGCTTTGTGGGAAATTTATTTAGCAAAAAGAGCCGATTTTTTAGACTTTGTAACTTCATAAAAGGTACGCAGTTTGCGTTTTTAGCCCTACTTTTGCTAAACGCTACGCCAAATTTCGCAAGCGACGAAGCTATAAATTTTAAAGCTCACGCAGATAAATTTGCCAAAATTTTAGTTCAAACTGATAGCAGGATCGCACCAGCTGACTCTTACACAAGAGCAGTTCTTAGTAAAATTTCAACCAAAACCACGCTCTTTGGGCTTAGTAGCGATGAGCTGATGCTCTCTTTTGCCATCTCGCCACAAGAGTGGATGGATAAAAAGATGGTAAGGATCACGAGTGAGCGCGTGGGCGAGCTTCTTGGCGTTAGTGAGAAATTTGCTAGCTTTAATGACGTCTTTAACGAAAATGGCGAGTATAAGCTGGCTAAATTTGTAGAGGCTGCAAATGAAAAATCCGCCTCAAAAAGAGATAAATTTGATAACGACGTCATTAAATTTGACGAGAGGCTAAATGTCTTATACCTTGCTCTAAAGGGCGAAATTTTAAAATTTATCCCTGCTAGAAATGGTGAAGCGATCACGTGGCTAGGCGTAAATGAAGCCTTTAGCAAAGATGAAATTTCAAACGAATTTAAAAGCGTTTTAGGAGCTTATATAGAAAATTTAAGCCTTTGCGTAAAAAGTGGCGAGTGCGCTGGGGCTGATAGGAGTTTGGAGCAAATTTCAAGCTATCAAAGAAGCACTCTAGGCTCTCTTGCGCCAAGCGAGGCAAAGGTGGAGCTTGAAGTGCTTTACAATCAAATGGAGATATTTAAATTTCTTATCTATTTTTACATGATCCTAGCTCTTGCTTCGCTCGCCCTTGGCTTTTATAGGCTATTTTTTGGAAGGAAATTTAGATTTGAAAGAGCGCTTAGCCTTGCATTTTTCACTGCCTTTGCGGTGCATGCTCTAAATTTAGCCCTACGCGCTTATATCTCAGGTCACGCACCTTGGAGCGATGCTTATGAGAGTTTAGTCTATATCTCGCTTATAAGCGTGCTAGTTGGAGTGCTATTTTTCAAGCATCAAAGCTTCGCACTAGGCGCTGCTTCGCTCTTTGCAAGTGTTAGCTTGCTGGTTGCTCATCTAAATTTTATAAACCCACAGATAACAAATTTAGTCCCAGTTTTAAAGTCGTTTTGGCTTAGCGTGCATGTAAGCGTCATCACAGCAAGCTACGGCTTTTTGGGCTTTGGTTTTGTGCTAGGGCTTGTGGGACTTATCTTAATGGCTCTAAAAAATGACAAAAATAAGCAAAAGCTTAGCGAGCAGATAAGATACCTAGCCGCCACCGACGAGCTAAGCCTCATTATAGGACTTAGCTTGCTAACTATCGGAAATTTCTTAGGTGGCGTCTGGGCGAATGAGAGCTGGGGCAGATACTGGGGCTGGGACAGCAAAGAGAGCTGGTCATACATCACGATCATCGTCTATGCCATAGTGCTTCATCTAAGATTTATACCAAAACTAAGGGGCGTTTTTGCCTTTTTAACAGCTAGCGTGCTATCATTTGCTTCGGTGCTTTTTACATATTTTGGAGTAAATTTCTATCTTAGCGGACTTCACTCATACGCAAATGGTGAGAGCTTTGGCATCTCAGGGCTAATATACTTGATCTTAGCGGCTCTTGCCTTGCTAATCGCCCTAGCCTACCGCGGCAGAGATATAAAAGTAGTTTAGGAGATATGATGAAAAGTTTGATTTTACTGGCTGCTAGTTTGTGCGTTTTAAATGCTGGCTACATCAAAGAGGCTTTGAGCGCAAAAGATGATCACAATAAGCTAGCGCAAATTTATGAAGATGCTTGCGACAAAGAGAAAAAGGCATCAGGCTGTTACAACCTAGCTGTGCTTTACAGCAGGGGTGATGGCAACGTCAAAAAGTATGAGGCAAAGGCGGCAATGCTTTATGAAAAGGCTTGCGACCAAAATTTCTCTATGGCTTGCAGCAACCTTGGCTACGTCTATGAAAATGGCAAAGGCGTAGAAAAAGACCTAGCAAAAGCAGTTAAATTTTATGAAAAAGCATGCAGTGACAACGAGGGCTGCACGGAGCTTGGCTTGCTCTATGCAAATGGCACTGGTGTGGCAAAAGATCTAAAAAAGGCAAAAGAGCTTTACGCAAAGGCTTGCAAGGCAGGGGACGGCATGGGATGTAGCAATCTTGGCTACTTGTATGCACAAGGCGAGGGCGCCGAGAAAGATTACGCAAAAGCTAAATCATACTACGAAATGGCCTGCGCAAATGAAGCTGGCATAGGGTGCGATAATCTTGGATTTTTATATGTTTATGGGCAAGGGGTTGATCAAAATCTTACAAAAGCGACAAAACTTTACGAGCAAGCGTGCATATACGCCTATGAAAAGGGCTGCAACAACTACGCTATCATGCTAGCTGAGGGCAAAGGCGTGAAAGAGGACGTAGAAAAAGCACGTGAAATTTTCACTAAAAGCTGCAAAAATGGCTTGAAAGAGGCGTGCGAGAATTTAGAAATTTTAGGAAAGAATTGATGAGTTTTAAAAACTGGGGCAATAAAGAGGCAAGCCTAGAGGCACTTTATCTGCTAGATAGCGCTTTTTTAGAGCCAGATGAAGAGTATCTACGGCTCATTTCTAAAAAAGAGGATGAAAATAGCCTAAGATACGTGGTAGATAACGGGCAGGGCGATTTGCTAGATGTGATATTTACGCGTGAAGCGGTGCTTGTTAGAGGGTTTGACCATGAAAGTGAGCTAAATGCGCTAAGCACAGCAGACAAAAGCGTGATAGAGCAAATTTATAGTGGCGAGGCTGCTAAATTTCGCTCTTATTTCTTGCCAGATGAGATAGAGCAGACGACCTTTTTTATCTGGTATGACGGGACGGAGCATCAAAATTTAGTCGGTGGCAATAACGGCGGACGCTGGCTGCTGGGATACGCCTTTGATGATCTTGCTAAATTTAGCGAGTTTGTAAAGGGCTATTACGAGATAGAATTTGATGATGAGATGTTAAAAAAGCTCTATGAAAAGGGCGAGTTAGAAAAAGAGAAACTAAAGGAGATAAGATGAAATTTATAGCTTTATTGCTTAGTGCGGTTTTTGCCTTGTGGGCTGAGAATTTGACGAGTGAGGCAAACATAAACGCCTATAAAGGGGCAAAAGAGCGCATCGAGCTACCAAAGGATGCAAGATGTGCGGTGTGTGGCATGCCTATAAAAAACAAGCAGTGGGCGACGCTTATAAAGGCTGGTGGCAAGGATTATTACTTTGATGGCGTAAAAGATATGGCACACTTTTACTTTGCTGATGAGGTGGCGAAAGAGGCTTATGTGAGCGATTATTACACACTTGAAAAGCTCGATGCAAAAGAGGCGTTTTACGTGCATGGCTCAAACGTTTTTGGACCGATGGGCGAGGAGTTTATCCCGTTTAAAGATGAAGCAAAGGCAAATAGCTTTATGAAAGATCACGCTGGCAAAGGTGTCATAAAATTTGACGAGATAAAGACATTTATCGTTAAATAAAGTGAAATTTCTAGCATTTTTGGCGTTATTTTTTGGACTCTCTTACACGCTTTTAGCGGCGCACTACCTTAGCTTTGACCACAAAGCAAAGCAAGATGAGCTAAGAGAAATTTCAAAGATAACAAGGGCAAATTTAGCTTCTAGCTTTAGCCTAAAAGAGCAAAAGGGCTTTGTCTATGATAAGTAGAAATTTCATAAACTACGCTGTGGTCCTGCTCTTTAAAGACAAAAAGGATCATCTCTTTAGCTTTTGTCTATTTGCGCTCATTATCTTCGTGCTAAGCTCGGTGCTTTTCATCTCTGGCTCGATCCAGCATGATCTTATAAGCTTAGTAAAAGATAGATCAAGCATCGTTGTTAGCGCCTTTCGTGCTGGTAAAAACGACCTCATGCACCCTGGCTATATCTATGATATCTCAAAGATCGATGGCGTGGCTGACGTTAGAGGCGTGGCGGATGGAGAGTACTACTTCGCTCAAAAGCGCGTCTGGTTTCATCTATATGAGGATGATAGCTTGAAAGAAGATGAGATGATCGTTGGCGGGGGCGTAAAAGCCGCTATGAACGAGCTTTACTACGACGAGAGCTTTAACTTCTTAACAGAAGAGCGCATGATACCAGTAAAGATAGTAAAAACCATGCCAAAACAAAGCGCTCTTATTACAAATAACGCCATATTTTTGCATCCAAAAACGCTAAGAGCTATCTTAAATTTAAAAGATGAAGAATACACAAAGCTATATGTCGATGTGCCAAATAGCGAAGAGATCAGCCAAGTGGCTTTAAAGATTGAGAATTTATATCCAAACTCATTTGCCATTAGCATAGAAGATGAGGTAGCAAACATTAGACATCTTTACTACTATAAGGGTGGAATTTTTATGAGCATTTATGTTAGCGTTATGCTTATATTTTTCGTGCTGCTTAAAAACCAAATTTCACTTGCTTACGGCAGCAAAAAGCGTGAGATAGCCATTTTGCGAAGTATTGGCTTTAGTATAAAAGAGATCATATTTTTAAAATTTATACAAAATTTCATCGTTAGCGTTAGCGCATTTTTGCTTGGCGTTATGTTAGCTTATATCTTTGTATTTGTTTTAAACGCTCCTTTTTTAAAGGGGATATTTTTAGGCGACGAGCTTTTAAATTTTACAAATTTCACGCCTATTTTGGAGTTTGATAAGCTCTTTTTGATCTTTGTCTTTGGTGTCATACCATTTTTAGCATTTGTCCTTATCCCGTCGTGGCGTGTGGCGTGTGGCGACATAAATGAGGGGCTAAAATGATAAATATAAGAGGCGTTAGCCTAGTCTATAACCAAGGCAAACAAAACGAGTTTTGCGCTCTAAAAAATATAAATTTAGATGTTAATAACGGCGAGTTAGTCATACTAAAAGGCGTTAGCGGAAGTGGCAAAAGCACCCTACTCTCGCTCATAGCCCTACTTCAAAAGCCAACTAGCGGTGAGATTTTGATAGATGGCACCAACATCGCAAAGCTGCCTGACGCATTTTGCTCTGAGTTTAGACACAAAAGGCTTGGGCTTGTTTTTCAAAATTTTAACCTCATCGAGGGCTTAAGCGTCTATGAAAATTTGTTAGCTCCGTTTGCTCTAACAAATTTCAAGGCAAACGTGCGTGAAGAGATGATAAAAAAGGCTCTAAGTCTTGCAAACATCTCTCACAAAAGAGATGAAAATGTATCAAATTTAAGCGGTGGCGAGCGCCAAAGATGTGCGGTGGCTAGGGCTTTGTCAATGGATGCGGATATCATTTTGGCTGATGAGCCAACGGCAAATTTAGATAGGCAAAATGCGCGTGCATTTTTAGGATTGCTAGAGTCATTTAAGGCGCTTAAAAAAAGCGTCATCGTCGCCACTCACGATAGTATTTTTGACGAGCTGGGCGCAACTGATAGGACTCTTAGCCTACAAAACGGAGAGATAGTATGAGTGTATTTTTATCAAACGCCGTTATCGCCTTTTTGTTAGCGGAGTTTGTGCTGTTAGTTTTGATGAGTATTTCGCTATTTTACGTCGTTAGGATCATGAAGTCGTGGGACTATAACGCACTAACATCGCTTCAATACTCACTTGAAAAGCAAAACTACCTTGTAAATACGATCTTGCTCTTTAGCGTCTGCACAAAGATCGTTTTGTTTGTATTTTTCGCACTTTGTCTAAACGAGCTCTCTGACATCGTACCAGGGGCTATGTGCTCGGCTGGCGTGATCGGCTCAAATAAATTTGGTGGCATCTTGATGCTCACTAAAATTTTGCTCATCTTTGGGCTTGGTATCTGGCTAGTTATAAACAAACTTGACTTGCAGGCTCTAAATTTCCCATATCTAAAGAAAAAATATGCCATTTTCATCTGCCTTTTTGTGATGATACTGCTCGAGCTTGGCATAGAAATTTCGTTTTTTTATAACATCCCGCTAAAAGTGCCAGTCTTTTGCTGCTCTGTCACTTTTCAAGCTCCAAAGCTGCCATTTGGCTATACAAATTTTGGCTTAGTAAGCGCCTTTTTCGTGCTATTTTTTGTCATTTTGGCGCTAAATTTCTTAAAGCAAAGCATGGCAAGCTTTGTGGCAAATTTGCTATTTTTGGTGCTTAGCTACTACGCTATCACCTACTTTTTTGGTCTTTACGTTTACGAGCAGCCAAATCACAAGTGCCCATACTGCATGCTAAGAAGCGACTATTTTTACGTTGGCTACCTCATCTGGAGCAGTTTATTTTTGGGTGTTTTTTACGGACTTATGCCATATCTTGTGGAGATCATTACAAAGACAAGCTACTCGCACAAGCTTAAATTTTCATCGATCTGGCTAAGTGTTTGCGTGCTGATCTGCTCGCTTTACGTGCTCAAATACTATTTGTTAAGAGGATTTTTATTTTGATAAAGCAAATTTTTTCTCTTTGTCTGTTGGCTCTAGTCTTAGCCGTGCTCGCCTATAATGCCGACATAAGCGACGATAAAATTTTAATTTCACATAGTGACAAATCAGAGCCGATCGAGGTACTCACGCCAAATAAATATATATGTTATGAGAGCAGAACGCTCATCGCTGATAACAACGACACAGCACAGGCTATCATGCCAAATGGCGACATCTACTTTTTTAACGACGTCACAAATTCTTTCATCTGGTATATGGCGCAAAAGAGCAAAGATAAGATCAAGTTATATGTCTATTCAAGAGATACAAACCGCTACATCCCAGCGCAAAATGCCTGGTACTCGAGGGTCGATATCACGCCGATGGGATACGGCATAGGGGCGTATGAGTTTCACACTTACGGCATAAACGACAACTACTTTAAAGAGGTCTTGCTATACGCAGCACGCGGCGAAACGCTGCTAAATCCATACATAAACATCCTACTTTCAGAAAATAAGATATAAATTTACGAAGTTAGTCGATTTGTTTTAGATGATTGATCGTTTTAATCATAGTTTTAAGTATGATCTCAATCTTTTCATCATTATCATCCGCGGCAATCATTTTATTAAGATAGTCGCACCCATCTTGGAAACCTAGAGCGCAAGCTTTAAAAACGTATTTTTTTGCCGAGCGATAGTCTTGATTTATGCCTTTGCCTAGCGCATATAAAACCCCTAAGTTATGGCAGGCTTGAGCAACATCGCCGTCGCAAGCCTTTTTGTATAGATTGATAGCCTTGATATAGTCTTGTCCTATGCCTTGATCTTTTATGTATAAAGCCCTTAAATTTAGGCAGCTACCAGCAAATCCACCATCGCATGACCTTTTATATAGCTCGGCTGCTTTGTTATAGTCCTGCGCTACACCTTGAGCATCCTCGTATAAAATTCCTAAATTGTGACAAGCGCGAGCAACATTATCATCGCAAGCTTTTTGCCATTGCTTGGCAGCTTTATCAAACTCGCTTTTGTTGTAAGCCTCAAGCCCAAGCTCAAAAAGATCTTCGCAAAAGCCAGTGGTTAGTAATATCACAGATAAAAGAACAGCCTTTTTCATTTTTTCTCCATTTTACAAATCCGTAGTTATTGTGGTTTGGCTTGCCTCTTTGTTATAGAAACAAGCGGTATTATGTAGCATCCGCACAAGATTTTCATTCTAAAATCCGCTAAGTAAGCACTCCGAACTTCAAAGAAGTATCAAATATTATCAAGATATAGTTTTAAAGCTAAAATCCGAGCTTGAAACGATAGATAAGGCTATCGCGATATTCGACCCTAGTTATAAAACTACGTTCATTCAGCCCAAAAGAGTTATAAGCGCACTGTATTTTGCCAGAGGAGAGCTTACTAAAAAGATTATCGAGTTTTTAAAAACTAAACAGGGCAGCATAGACGAAGTAGCAGACTTTGTTTTTGGTGAGGACGAGCTATCTAAATACAAGCATAAACAATCGGTATACTCCTTAATGAATAGATTGGCAAGACGAGGAGTATTATCATCCTTTACCGACAATGGAGTAAAATTTTTATAAGATAGCTTCTTAAGCTCCAAGCCTCTCGGCTACTCTATGATTGCCTTGCCAGTAACCGCAAAACTCGTTAGATATTGAGTTGTCGGCTAAGCATCTCGATAAAATATCGTCCATTATTGCTTTATTATCTAGCCTTCTAGTATCCTCACGGTAAGCTATTTCATTAGCGTAGTTTGATAAGTAAAGCGTTCCTAGTTTGTGGCATTGACCGTATTGTAACCTTCTAAATCTAGCGTTAAAGCTTATTATTCTCCCCATTTAGTCCCGAATACTCTATTTGGTGATTTACCTTTTTTAAGTCGTAATGAGCTAGTAAATCGTCGTAAGCCGAGTTTTCATCGGTATGAATTTCGCTGTTTGGCGCAATATGAGATTTAGCGATAGTGTTTATATCTACGTTATTTTCACTTTTTAGTACAAAGGTCTTAGTTTTACTAGCTCCGCTTCCAAGCAAATTTCTCTCTCGAAGCGATATAATAACTCTCCTATTCGGCTTAAAAGCCTTACGCCTATCTATCCTATCGTTTATGTTGTTAGCGGGTTTTATATAGTTTCCGACGTATACTCCGTCCATTTCGACTACTCCGCTCAATTTATCATCAGACTTTTGCTCTATAAGACTTTCTCTGATTTTATGAGACAAGACCCAAGCCGTTTTATATTGAACGTCTAGGTCTCTACTAAGCTGTAAGGCTGAAATTCCTTTGGTAGTATTAGAAAATATAACGATAGCAAGAAGTATAACTTTAAAGTCTAACTTATGAGAGTGAAATATCGTTCCGCTTGTAACGCTAAAAGTATGAAAGCAATCCTTGCAGCGATATTGTAGTCTACTTTCTATAAAATAATGAGACGAAGTGCTTCCGCAAGTCGGACAAACGGGATTGCCCTTGTTGCTACTCCAAAGAATCGAATTAAAATACTCGTAACACTTATTCTCGCTCATCGAAGCTATCTTTCTAACCGAGATTGTTCTAGCTTTAGACGAGAGAAGGAAGTGTTGAGACATTTTTAAGCCTTTATGTATTTATAACTTTATTATACATAAAAATGTATTAGATTTACCTTAAATATAGATATATTTACATCCTAAATTATTATAAATATATCTTAATAAGATATATTTATAGCTAATATTCAAGACTATTTTAAGAATAAACTCGCTATAATTGAACTATGGAACTAAACGATTTAATAAATAGAATTCATAAGCTCATTGAAGCAAAAGAGATAAAGACTATATCGCAAGCTGAAATGGCAAAGCGTATCGGCGTTCAGCATAGAACATACGTAGAGTATTCTCGGGGCAAAAATCAACCATTGGCGATGAAGGCTTTACTAAATTTACTTAATGAGTTGGATGATGACGAAATTATTAAGGTGGTGAGAGGCTGGATAAAATGATAAAATTTGTAGACTTATTTGCTGGTATGGGTGGTACTAGGCTCGGGTTAGAACGTTCGGCTAGAAACTTAAATATTGATGTAAAATGCGTATTCACTTCAGAAATAAAACCTTATGCTCTTAAAACGTATAATAGATTTTTTAAGGAAAACAACGGTATCGTAGATATTGTCAATATCGATAGTAAAGATATACCCGACTTTGACATATTGCTAGGCGGTTTTCCCTGCCAAGCATTTTCCGACGCAGGCAAACGCAGAGGTTTTGAAGATACTAGAGGAACACTATTTTTTGAAATTGCTAGAATATTAAAGGACAAAAAACCCAAGGCTTTTATTTTAGAAAACGTAGAGGGGTTAATAACTCACGACAAAGGCAAAACCCTATCTGTTATTTTAAGCACGTTGGAACAATTAAAATACAACGTATCCTATAAAGTGCTTGATTCAAAATATTTTTCAACGGCGCAATCAAGAAAGAGAATTTATATCGTAGGAACAATCAATAATAAAATAAGCCTAGATTTTAAAAAAGAAAAGCCTATATATTTTAAAGATATACAAGAAAATAATTTACCCGTTATCAATAATGATTTAACAAATAAAATATTAAAACACTACAAACCTGAAGAACTTTACGGGAAAGCACTAAAAGATAAAAGAGGCGGGGAAAAAAATATCCACTCTTGGGATATAGCGCTGAAAGGAGAAGTTTCTATAGAACAAAAAATATTATTAGACAAAATGGTTACAGAAAGAAGGAAAAAAATATGGTCGGAAATTATAGGTATCGATTGGATGGATGGGATGCCCTTAACAGCCGAGCAAATAGCCACCTTTTATACACATAAAAATTTAACGCGCGAACTCAACGATTTATGCAAAAAAGGATATTTAAAATTAGAGCATCCCAAGAAAAAGGAGGGGCTTTCTAGGATACCGGATATTAGCAAACCCAAAGGGTATAATATCGTTGCCGGTAAATTATCGTACGGTTTTTCGATGTTTCTTGACCCTAATAATATAACCCCCACATTGGTAGCAACCGATTTAGATAAAATCGGGGTTGTCGACAATGGGGGTATAAGAAAACTAAGTTTAGTCGAGGGATTAAGATTATTTGGATACCCCGACAATTATCCATTGCAAGAAGTCAAAGAAAAAGAAGCCTATGATTTATTAGGAAACACTATTTGCGTAAACATTATAAAAAAGATAGCCGATAATATATTGCCGACTATTTAAAACCGAAATCAGTACCATATTTTTTTGTCAGATTAATTCTAACGGTTCTTTTCCATACATCAGGGTCTTGATGCCATATTTGTCGATAGTTAGATAAAGTCGAGTAAATCGCTTTTAAGAATTCGGCAACATCTTTAAAATCCGCTTGACTACTATTTTTAAAGACAGAATTTGGTCTTATATTGTATATCATTTTTCTTTTTACTTGGGTTTTTAATGGTGGATACATTCCTTTTGCAGTAGTTCCAGCTATTTCCCAAATTTTCTTTAGCCAAATATCTTTAATTTCAATATCGAAATTATTGTCAAAATCATAGCCAAAAATTAAATAATCGGCAAAAAGTTTATAAGGCTCTAACGCAATAGTTTCGCAATATGAAGAGAAATTAGCAATATCAAATGCTGGGTTTCTACTATAATTAAAAGACTTGATTTCCAATAAATGTTCATCATTACGAGTTGATAGAAAAAAGTCCGGAAATTCTTGTGAATTTAATGGTTCTCGATAATATATATTTTTGGTTATAAAATAGTTTTTTACCCAATCTTGTAAAACGCTACCTATGATGTCGGTATGAGTTATTTTTACGGTTGTACCAACTATTGAAAAAAATATAGAGCCTTTGCTTCCTTTCCAATTTATGTGTGTTAATTCTTTAAATAAAGAATCAGCAGTAAGGTATTTTTGGGGTATCATTTAATTCACTTTTTGTTTTTTATTTGATATTATACCCCAACATTATTTGATTTTTATTAAAGTCTTGTGCGGATGCTACATAATACCGGAAACAAGCCTAATGTTAGTATCTAACGTTATTAACTTTCAAAAAGTCTCTTAGGTCTTCGTATTCGCTATTTTCGAAGTAGCGCCATTTGCCAGGCTTTAGCATATCAAGGCTAACACGCCCAAAGCTAACACGTTTTAGGTCCATCACTTCAAGGTCAAAGTAGCCAAAGAAACGGCGTAGCTCTCTGTTTTGACCCTCGTTGATGATGACCTTTAGTTTTGTGTAGCCACCGCTTGAGCCAAAGACCTTGTAGGCTAGAAATGGCTTAAATTCCATTGATTTTATAGTGGTTTTTGCGTGCGCGCCTTTAGTGGCGTCCTTGGCAAAAAAGCCATTTGTCATCGCCTCTATCACCTCTTTTGTCACCTCGCCTTTTACTTTTAGGTAGTATTCGCGCTCTAAGTCGCTATTCATGAGTGCTGTGGCGATCGCTGGAGCGTCAGTTAGTAAAAGTAGCCCCTCGCTTGCGTAGTCTAAGCGCCCTACGCTAACAAATTTTGCAAATTTCTTATCTAGCGTGTCGTAGATCGTCTTTCGTCCGCGGTCATCTTTTTTGCTAACTAGCTCGCCCTTTTGTTTGTGATAAACGATAACGGTAAATTCTTTTTTTAGCTTTATCAAACGGCCATTTATACGCACTTTGTCATCTTCATCCACGCTTGTGGCAAGGTCGCTAACCACACGCCCTGCTATGCTAACCTTGCCAGCTTTTATCAGCTCATCTGCCTCACGGCGTGAGTAGTTTGTGTTATGTGAGATAAATTTATTTAGTCTTATTTTTTCCATTTTATAGTCCTAAATTTGCAAGGTCGTGGATGTGTAAAACGCCTACAGGCACGCCATTTTCTACGACAGCTAGAAGCTGAATTTTATACTTTTCTATTAAAGCTAACGCATCTACGGCTAACATCTCTTTGTCATTTATCTCTTTTGGATGCATGGTTGCAAATTTCATCGCTGGCTCTTCTAGGTCAAAGTCCTCTCTCATAAGCGCGCGCCTAAGATCGCCGTCACTTAAAAGAGCGTCTAGCACACCATCTTTATCGACGATGAGAACCGTGCCAAGCTTGCCATGTGTCATAGTATCGATCGCACTTTTTAGGCTTGCATTCCAGCGTACTATCGGTAAATTTTCGCTTCTCATCACATCTTTGACCTTCAAAAACAGCCTCTTGCCAAGGCTGCCACCTGGATGAAAATTTGCAAAGTCTTCTTTTTTAAAGCCACGCTTTTGCATCAAACAAACAGCTAACGCATCGCCAAGAGCTAACGTTAGCGTGGTTGATGCTGTTGGGGCGGCATTTAGTGGGCATGCCTCTTTCTCTACATTTATATCTATAAAAGCGTCGCTAAATTTACCAAGTGAGCTTGTCTTGCTTCTTGCCATGGCGACGATTTTCACGCCAAAGCGCTTTACGTGAGGCAAAATTTTGATAAGCTCATCGCTCTCGCCACTAAAGCTAATGGCTAACAAGATGTCATCTTTTTCTATCATGCCCAGATCTCCGTGCATGGCCTCTGTCGGGTGTAAGAAAAAGCTTGGCGTGCCAGTGCTTGCAAGCGTAGCAGCGATCTTTGCGCCCACGTGACCGCTCTTGCCCACGCCTGTGACTATGACTTTGCCTTTTGCGTTATATATCAAATTTACAGCATCTTCTATCTCTACGCTTTTAGCGTGTCTTAAAAGCTCGTTTGCCTCTATCTCTAAGACTTCAGCGGCGATTTGGTTGGCTTTTTGCATAAATTTTCCTTACATTAGATAGATGATCGGCACGATAGTTGGGTACTTTTTGACCTTTCTAAATATGTGCTTTCTGATCACTTGGCGCACTTGTGACTCGAGTAGTCTGCTATCTTTTAAAAGCTCCTCTTTGACGTTGCTTAAATACTGCTCTAGCACGCCCTCCATCTCTTTTCTAAACTCGGCGTCTTGCTTGTCGCCCACAAGGCCGTAGCTGATGACGCGAGGCTTGTTGATGAGTTTTGCGCCGTGACGTGAAATTTGAGCGATTATCATGACGACGCCTGCTTCGGCAAGGTTTTGTCTGTCGATGACGACGTCGTCTGAAATTTGTTTATTTATTTGATTATCTATGAAGACTTTGCCAGTTTTTACAGTTTTTACACGTTTTAGGTATTTTTGACAAACCTCCATCTGATCACCGTCGCTCATTAGATAGATATTTCTCTCATCCACACCACAGCTAATGGCCGTCTCTTTATGCTTTGCGATGTGGTTGTACTCGCCATGCACTGGCAAGAAAAATTTTGGCTTTATGAGGCGAAGCATCAGCTTTTGCTCTTCTTGCGCTGCGTGACCGCTGACGTGGATCTCGCTAAAGTCTTGGTAAGCGACGCTCGCACCTGATTTTAGTAAGAAATTTAGCACCGTTGAGACGCTGTTTTCGTTGCCTGGGATCGCTTTTGAGCTGATTATGATCTGATCGGTCGGCTTTATCTTTATATATTTGTGCTCATCTGTCGCCATGCGGTAAAGCGCGCTCATGGTCTCGCCCTGGCTGCCTGTGGTGACGATAAGTACCTCATCATCTTTAAATTTACCAACCTCGTTTGCGTCGATAAAAATTTTCTTATCAAGCTTGATGTAGCCAAGCTCCATCGCGGTGTATAAATTTCGCTCCATTGATCTGCCGATGACACAGACTTTGCGGTTGTATTTTAAACCCCATTCGATCGCTTGATAGACGCGGTGGATGTTTGAGCTAAATGTGCTCATGATGACGCGGCCTTTTGCTTTTGAAAATATCGCATCAAAGGTCTTGCCAACGCTACTTTCACTCTTTGTAAAGCCCTCTTTGTAGCTATTTGTGCTATCGCTCATCAGACAAAGCACGCCACGCTCGCCATAATACGCTAGTCTGCCAAGGTCTGTTGGGTAGCCATCTATCGGCGTGTGGTCGATTTTAAAGTCGCCTGTGTGGATGATCGTGCCTGCCTTTGTCGTGATAGCAAGTGCTGAGGCGTCGATGATAGAGTGGGTTATATGTATCCACTCGACTTCAAAGTCGCCTATGAGATATGGCTTCCTCTTCTCGACCGAACGGAAAAGCGAGCGCTCTTGTTTTAGCCCGTGCTCTTCAAATTTATTATTTATCATGCCAAGTGGTAAAGGTGTGGCGTAGATAGGAAATTTAAACTCTTTGTAAAAATAAGGCACTGCGCCGATGTGATCCTCATGTGCGTGAGTGATGATGACGCCTTTTATCTTATCTTTTATCTTGCGAACGTAGTCAAAGTCTGGGATGAGGATATCCACGCCGTGCATGCTCTCGCTTGGAAAGCTCATGCCGATATCAACGATTATAGCGCTAGTTTCTGTCTCAAAGACCGTCATATTGCCGCCGATCTCGCCAAGACCGCCAAGTGGAGTTATGCGAATTTTATGCTCGCTTGAGTTTAGATATTTTAGTGGCTCAAGTCTTAGCTCGTGAGTGGCTTTGTTTGCCTCCATCGCACTTGCGATATCTTGTTGCCACTGCTCGTTGCCATTTAGCTTTGCGGGTAAATTTTTCTTTGGTTTTTTAGCCTTTTTTGGTTTCTCTTTTTGCTCTTTTGTCTCGTTTTTAGCTTCAGCTTTTGGCTCTTGTTTTGGCTTTTCTTTTTGCTGTTTTTGCTCTTTTGGCTTATTGTTTTCGCCAGTTTTGTTTTGATTTTTGTTATTTCTTTGCTTTTTTGGGCGAGGATTTTGACTCTTTGGCTCGGCGTGCGTTTTGGCTTCAGCCTGTTCTGCTGCAAAGAAGTTATCTATCACGCTTTTGCTTGCCAGTGATGTTTGCTCGGTAGTTTCGCCCTCTTGTTTTGGCTTGTTTTTTGGTCTAAATCTTCGTCTTTTGTTGTTTTTACTTTGGTTAGTTACAACTTTCTCTTCGTTTTTGTCGTTCATTATCTTCCTTTAATCTTTCAAATACTTTTAGATAAGAATCGACATCTAGTTCGTGTGGACGTAAATTTTGAGCTAAGTCTAGGTCTTCAAAAATTTCTTCTAACGCCTTTTTGTCAAAATTTGTGGATAAATTTTTCAAAAGCGTCTTTCTTGGCGAAGCAAACGCAGCTCTTAAAAATGCTTTAAAAGCCTCGTATTGTTTTGCATCTTTGAAAATCCCGTCTTTGCCAAAAATCTTTTTTGTTTTTTGTAGTTTGATGACTGAGGATGTGACCTTTGGGGGTGGATTAAAAAGCTTTGCATCCACGTCAAACAAAAGCTCACACCTGCCTTGTAGTGAAGCGAGGATCGATAAAGCGCTAAATTCTTTATCCTTGCTCTTTGCACTAAATTTAAGAGCAACCTCTTTTTGTATCATCACGATAAGTCCAAGGCATTTTTCGTCATCTATCGCATTTAGTATCATCTTCGTAGCAACATAATAGGGCAAATTTGCGACTAAAAAGTAGTTCTGGCTACTTAGTCCGCCCTCTTGCTGCCACTGCTCTAAAGCATCTTTACAAAAAAGTTTTAATTGTCCATTTTGGATCTCATTTGCAAATTTGACCTTTAAAATTTGAAACAGCTCACAATCTATCTCAAAAGAGGTCGTTTTGTAAATTTGCAAAAGTCTAAATGTCAAATCACCTAAGCCAGACCCAATCTCAACGACGTTTTCTACGTCCTTGGGTATCGCTTGGATGATCTTATCTAGTGTCGCTTTGTCTTGTAAAAAATTCTGTCCAAAGTGCTTTTTTGCCTTTATCATAGCCGCGATATTAGCCAAAAATTACTTATACAATGATTACAAGTTTAGTTTAATCATATATAAAATGGACTATAATCACTAAATAACAACAAAATAAGGCGCAAATTTGAGTAGGGCAAACACCTTAAAATACTTTTTATTATCACAATATTTAGAGCCAAAAACCTTAGACGAGCCAAAAAAGACAAATAGCAAATTTAAAAAATCAATGGACCTTGAGATCGCAAATTTTGATGAGAAATTTATGCAAATTTTAAGGGCGTTTGATAGGTCGCTTTTAAAAAATGGTATAGAAATTTCAATTTATGGTGGCATTTTTGAGACTGACTTGCTCGCCCTTGCGATATCAAAGCTAGCAAAGGTGAAATTTGAAAAAGAGCAAATTTTAGAGGAGCTACGCTCTGAGCAAACGAGCTTTGAAAAGGCATTTTGTTATAAGCTTAAGCTCTCTGGCGATCTAGCCTTTTGCAAAAATGAGCAAAATTTTGCTCTAAAAGATGCAAATTTAGATGATGAGCTAAGCCCATTTTTCACGCCAAACTCATCAAATGACCTTTTCATCCCAACGGCTCCTTGGGCGATGGTGCGCCTAAACCATTTAAAAGAGATCAGCCAAAACGACTTTAACAAAGAGTGCGAGCACATCAAGGATAAAATTTCTATCCATAAAGAGAAAATGAGGCTTAGCGACTATGTAAAAGCGGTGCATGAGGAGCTAAAAAGCTCGCTAAAGACGCCATTTTGTAAAGACGTGATCAGGCTTGAAGTAAGGATCGCTGATCCAAATTTTAAAGAGAACGACACCCTTTTAAATAGCTTTTTTATAGATGATATAAATTTACTTATCAAATTTTACGAGTCAGGCAGGACGCACGAGCTGACGGATCAGTTTTTGGACGAGGGCGGTGAGAATAAATTTGAGAGGATTGATGTTAGAGATGAGCTAAATCAAAGGGCGGTTAGGGACTTTTTTGGGGCTGAGCGCTACCCAAGATCGGCTTTTGCAAGTGATTTTGCCTTAAATTTCTCACAGCAAATGGCGCTAAATAACATCATAGAGAAATTTAAAGAAGGTAACGGCGGGATTTATAGCGTAAATGGCGCTCCAGGCACTGGGAAAACGACACTTTTAAAGGACGTGATGGCTGAAGTGGTGACGCTTAGGGCGATGAAGCTCTCGCAAATGAGCAGACACGATATCTTTGAGCCAGTTTATGACAGCGACGAAAAGGCGCTTTATTTTAGGCTAAATGACGAGCTGCAAGGCTACGAGATGGTCGTTAGCTCTTGCAATAACGGCGCGGTTGAGATTTTGAGCAAGGAGCTAAGCCAGTTAAAAAGCATTGGCTCATATGCGGGTGAGATTGATTATTTTAAATTTATAGCCACAAGGCTGCTCTCGGCTGACGAAAAGAGTAAATATGGCGAGAAGTCCTTTATCTCAAAGCCGGCTTGGGGGCTATTTTGCGTGGCGCTTGGCTCAAAGCAAAACAAGTCAAATTTCGTTTTTAACGCAATTAATGGCGTAAAGATCGAGGCTACTCACAGCCAGCATGATGAGATATCAAAAGAGTATGGCGAGTTTTTGGAGCAAGATGGCTTTTTGATGGGGCTTGGCAAATATCTGGCAGTTGGCGAAGGGGTCGATGATTTTGACGAGGCGAAGGAGAAATTTAATCTCGCACTTCACGAGGTAAATTTACTTTTTAGTGAGATCAGGATCAAAGAAGAGGAGCTAAAGAGCCTTAAAATAGAGCTAGCTGATGTTGATAGAAGGCTAGAGAGCTATAACTCAGCCAAGCAGATAGAGGAGCTTTTATCTCCTCTTGAGAGCGAATTTGCTAACGTTAGTGGCGAGCTTGAAGATAAAAAGGCGGAGGCAGAGGAGCTAACAAGGCTTGTTAGTCAAAATGAAGCGTTGCAGGAGTATCTAAGCACGCCAGAAAAGCCGCCATTTTTTCTCTTTCAGCAGATTTTTAAGACAGAGGCCTTTGAAAAGTATAATAACGAGGCGCTAAAAGTTGGTGAGATAAACCGCCAGATAGCTGAGCAAAATTTAAAAGCTAGTAAGCAAAATGGCGAGAGCAAAGAGAAAAACGAGGCAAGGCTAAATGAGCTAAAAAGCGAGATAGCAGAGCTTGAGAACAGGGCTGCAGAGCTAAATACTAAGATAAATCTTTACAAAAGGTTGCAAAGCGACTTTGCTAGACGTCAAAAGATACTTGGCAGGAGCGAGGAGCTAGATATCTTTCTAAACGGCAGCTTTAGCGAGAGCAACGAAGAGATGCAAAAGAGTATGCCATTTATGATGGAGCGTGGCATAGACCAGGAATTTCACAAGACAAAGCTTTTTAGGGCTAGGATAGAGCTTTTTAAAGAGGCGCTAAATTTGCACAAAGCTGCCATTTTTGCCTGCAAAGAGGCTGTCAGGACAAATTTACGTGCCCTTAGCGTTATCTTTAACGATGAAAAGATGGCTGAGAAAAACGGCTTAGAGGCAAAGCATAGACGCGAGGTTATCAAGGGGCTCTTCTTGCTAACGCCTGTTGTTAGCTCGACTTTTGCCTCGTTTAATAACACCTTTAAAGACCTTTTAAATGGCGATATAGGCATGCTTTTGATAGACGAAGCAGGGCAGGCAAATTTAACTAACGCGTTAGGCGCCTTGCTTCGCTCAAAGATGGCCGTGGTGGTTGGCGACCCACTTCAACTTGAACCTGTCGTAACGCTGCCAGTTAGTTTAAATAACGCGATACTTAGCTACTGCGAAGCAAAGGAGGAGTTTAACTTGCTTAAATCCTCTGTGCAACTAAGGGCAGACAAGGTGCAGAATATCGGCACATATATAAAAGGTAGCGGTGAGAGTATCTGGGTCGGCTCACCACTGATCGTGCATAGAAGATGCGCTAACCCTATGTTTGAGACCTCAAACGAGACTATCTACGATGATATGATGATACTTGGCAGAAACGCGGCTAGTAAATTTGCAAACACTAACGTGCAAACAAAGTGGATAGACGTTAGAAGCGAAGAGTGGATAGGTAACTACAATAAAGCCGAGGGTGAGGTGGTTAAAGAGCTCTTAGCAGGCGAGCTAGCTAGCCAAAATTATAACATCAGGATAATAACGCCATTTAAAGATGTTTGTAGAAATTTAAAAGGTGCTGGCACTATCCACACTATGCAGGGCAAAGAGGCTGACATTATCGTATTTGTGTTAGGTGGGGCGACAAAGGGTGCTAGAGCGTGGGCTGCTAGCAAGCCAAACTTGCTAAACGTGGCGCTAACAAGAGCAAAAGAGGTTATTTATATAGTTGGAAACCGAGAAAATTGGGCTAGTTTGCCATATTTTGAGGTGGCAGCTAGAAAGATAGACAAAGGATAAATTTGGATCATTTTGCAAAACGCATAATCCCATGCCTCGACGTAAAAGATGGCAGGGTCGTAAAAGGTGTAAATTTTGTTGGACTTGTTGATGCTGGAGACCCAGTCGAGATAGCTAAAAGATACAACGACGAGGGCGCTGATGAGCTGTGCTTTTTGGATATCACAGCCTCTCACCTTGGCCGTGATACGATAGTTGATGTGGTAAAAAAGGTTGCAAGCAAGCTTTTTATACCACTAACCGTTGGCGGAGGCATACGCACGATAGATGATATCTCTCGCCTTTTAAATGCGGGCTGCGACAAGGTGAGCCTAAACTCATCGGCGATAAAAGATCCAAATTTGATCGACGAAGCGGCTAAGAAATTTGGCTCGCAATGTGTCGTTGTGGCGATCGACGCTAAAAAGATCGAAAATGGTTATAGCGTTTTTATAAATGGTGGCAGGATCGATACCAAAAAAGATGCCTTTGCTTGGGCAAAAGAGGTCGAGTCGCGCGGGGCAGGGGAGATATTGCTAACGTCTATGGATAACGACGGCGTCAAGCAGGGCTTTAGTCTGGAGCTAACAAGGATCTTTAGTGCGCTCTCTATACCGACTATCGCAAGTGGTGGCGCTGGGAAAATGGAGCATTTTAAAGAGGCTTTTGAAGCCGGGGCTGATGCGTGTCTTGCTGCTTCGATATTTCATTTTGGCGAGATCGAGATAAAAAAGCTAAAAGAGTATCTTAAGGCAAATGGTGTTGAGGTTAGGCTTTGATGTTAGTTATCTCAGCTGGAAAAAATGAAATTTTTGACTTTGCCTTGCCAATGGGGGTGGGGCTAGTCGATATGGCGGTAAATTTGACAAAGTTTTTGCAAAAAAGATCGTGTGTTGGGGTGGATGAAAAGAGTATAAATTTAAAAAATATTGATCCACACTACCTTGCAAAGGTCGAGGCCAAATTTGCAAACTCATCAAACCCAGAGCTACAAAATCTAAGCCAAAATTTGTCAAAAAATCCCGAGCAAAATTTATATCAGATGCCAGAAAAGATAGTTTTTGTTGGCTCAGCTGGCCTTTATAAAGATGGTGAAATTTTGCAAATTTATGAAAGCTCGGTTGGGGCAAATATTGAAATTTCTAGTATAGAAAATAGATCTTACTCGCCTATCGAGTGTGAAATTTCTTCTATCGTTTCACGTGGAACTATCAAAACAAATTCATCAAATTTCATAACGACAGATAAAAATTTGGCTTATAAGATGTTTGAAAAGGGATATTTTTTAGAAAATATGGAGTTTTTTTCTGTTCTAAAAGTGGCTCAAATTTTTAAAATTCCAGCTTATGGAATTTTCGTAGCGACAAATTTTTGTGATGAAAATGCGCATGCTGATTTTATAAAAAATCACTCTGCGGCTAAAGAGCTACTAACAAAATATGTAAAGGAAAATATGTGAAAAATTTGCTTGATCTTAGCATTGAAGAGTTAAAAGAGCTTGTCTCTCCCTCTTTTAGAGCGACGCAAATTTATGAGTGGATATACAAAAAAAATGCGACTGAATTTAGCCAAATGCTAAATTTACCAAAGGATATGCGTCAGGACTTGGCTGAGAAATTTTATCTTGACCCTCTAAAATGTGTGAAATTTGAGCAAAGTAGCGACGGCTCTATCAAGTATCTTTTTGAGCTAAAAGATGGGCTAAGGATAGAGAGCGTTTTGCTACCGATGAAAGAGGAGATTAGTGACGAAGATGGCAAGATTAGTCGCCATGCTCGTTATACTGTTTGTGTTAGTTCGCAGGTTGGCTGCAAAATGGGCTGTGCTTTTTGCCTAACAGCAAAGGGTGGACTTGTTAGAAATTTGACTGCTGGCGAGATCGTAGGGCAAATTTTATGGATAAAAAGAGAGAATAACATACCATACGAGAGGCGCATAAATGTCGTTTATATGGGTATGGGCGAACCGCTTGATAACCTTGCTAACGTTAGTAAAGCGATCAAAATTTTAGCTCTAAATGAGGGTCTAGCCATATCTCCACGCCGTCAAACCGTTTCAACTAGCGGCCTTGGCAGCCAGATAAAAAAGCTTGGCGAGATGGACCTTGGTGTTTTGCTGGCTATATCACTACATGCTGTTACTAACGAGCTTAGAAGCCGCCTGATGCCGATAAATAAGGCGTATAATATCGAGGCTGTTATGGATGCTGTTAGGGGATTTCCTATCGATATGCGAAAGCGCGTGATGTTTGAATATCTTGTTATCAAAGACCTAAATGACAGCGTTAGTGACGCAAAAAAGCTGGTTAAACTGCTGCATGGTATCAAGGCAAAGGTAAATTTGATCTACTTTAACCCGCATGAAGGTAGTGAATTTAGACGGCCTGAGCTTACCAGTATGCTAAAATTTCAAGAATATCTAAGAGATCATGGTGTCACCTGCACGATCAGACAGAGCAAAGGGCTTGATATAAGTGCAGCTTGCGGACAGCTAAAACAGCGAAATGAAAATCCTAAATTCAGAGCTAACGTTAGCGATAAGAGTGCAGCTAAAGCAGAAGAAAAACCAACTAACGATAAAACTAACGTGAGTAAAAAATGACAGCTCTTGATATCGTTGAGATAATTTTTATAGTGCTGGTTGTTGGTGTTGGACTTGGACTTATCATTAAAGTTTTAAAAGATGAAAATAAAACTTCAAAATAAAATCTGAAAAATTTGGCATGAAATTTTGTGGATGAAAAACAAAAACACAAAGTTGATTGCCAAAATTTAACTCACAAGTGGCTACACCAAAAATCTAATTCTATTTTTCAATAAAAACTCTATTTCAAATTTAAAAGCAAAATTATAAAAATTTTTATAGATTATTTTTACTAGAAAGACTTTTTAAAATTTAAATATTTTAATTATTTGCTTCTTTTGCAAATTTATAAAACTCACTTTCGGCGTCAAATTTGCTCTTTATCTTGTAAAAAATTTCATCAAATTTAAATGAAATTTCATCTGAGTGAAGCAAGAGCCTTTTTGCTCCAGTTAAATTTATCCGTTCACTCTCGCTCATCTCTTTGTCTAAAATTTTCTCGATCTGCGGACGTGACAAACCATAAAGTGGTTCGCCAAGGATCTTGTGTTTCACATGAAACAAATGCAACCGAATTTGATGTTGCCTGCCAGTGAGTGGGATAGCACGAACCAAAGTCGTATCGATATCGTCAAAATATCTTATCGGCAAAATTTTAGTCACAGCGCTCTTGCCGTTCTCACAAATTTGCATTCGCATTTTCACATCGTCGTAGTTGTTCGCTAGATCCATTTTGGCATCGATCGTAAATTCTCGCTCGATCTTGCCTTGTACCATCGCGACGTAGCTTTTAGAAACCTCTCTGTTTTCAAAGATTTTCTTTAGTTTTATCGTAGAATTTCTATCTTTGCCAACGACTATCACTCCGCTTGTTTCGCAGTCCAGCCTATGTGCCACACTCGCATCTCGCCCAAAAAGTGTGTAAATTTCATCATTTAGCGAGTAGTCGCAGTGCCTGCCATTTGGGTGGCTCAGCACCCCGCTTGGCTTGTCAAATACAGCAAAGCTCTCGCATTCAAAGATCGGCTTTAGTCCTTTTGGTTTGACCTCATAGTCGATCAAAAAGACATCGCCGCACAAAACGGCATTTTTCTCACTCACGACACTGCCGCCACAGATCAGTCTGCCTTTATCGATGAGGCGCTGGGTTTGGCTCATGTTAAAGCCATTTTTCAGCAAAATTTCGTAAGCTTTTTGATGATCTGCAGTAATGATAAATTTATTTACGTAGGGCAAAAATGATCCTTTGAAAAACGAGCGAGCTATCTTAAGCCCAAATTTATAAGCGTATAACCGACATTTCAGCCCGGATTTTATATAATCAAAACTTAAATTTAGAGAAATTGCACGACGTGATTTCTGGCTTAAAAAGCCAAATTTATACTTTCAGGACAAAAGCAAACTAACACAAAAGGTTCAACAATGGTCGAAAGATACTCACGCAAAGAGATGGCTGAAAAGTGGAGCATACAAGCAAAATACGACGCTTGGCTCAAGGTGGAAAAAGCTGCTGTTAAAGCTTGGAATAAGCTTGGCTTCATAAGCGACAGCGACTGCGAGAAAATTTGCAAAAACGCTAAATTTGAAGTGGCTCGCATCGACGAGATAGAAAAGACGACAAAGCACGACGTCATCGCATTTTTAACAAGCGTCAGCGAGAGCCTTGGCGAGGAGAGCAGGTTTGTGCATTATGGCATGACCTCAAGCGACTGCATCGACACAGCCGTCGCAATTCAGATGAAAGAGAGCTTAGAGCTCATCATCAGCGACGTAGAGGAGTTCATGCAGGCGGTCAAAGACAGAGCAAACGAGCACAAGCATACGCTTATGGTCGGCAGAAGCCACGGCATTCACGGCGAGCCGATAACTTTTGGCCTCGTACTTGCCATCTGGTACGATGAGATAGCAAGGGCGCTAAAGCTCATCAAAGACGCAAAAGATACGATCAGCTACGGCAAACTCTCAGGCGCTATGGGAAATTTAGCCCACGCACCGATGGAATTTGAAGAGCTAACATGCGAAGAGCTAGGTCTGAAAGCTGCTCCAGCCTCTAACCAAGTGATCCAGCGCGACCGCTACGCCCACGTGGTGAGTGCTATCGCTATCTTAGCCTCTACTTGTGAGAAGATCGCAGTTGCCATTAGACACTACCAAAGGACTGAGGTTTATGAGGCGGAGGAGTACTTTAGTCCAGGACAAAAGGGCTCAAGCGCGATGCCACACAAGCGCAATCCAGTCCTTAGCGAAAATATCACCGGCCTTTGCAGGGTGCTACGCTCATACGTCACGCCTTCTCTTGAAAACGTCGCCCTTTGGCACGAGCGCGACATCAGCCACAGCTCGGTTGAGAGATTTATCCTGCCAGATATGTTTATCACGGCTGATTTTATGCTGGTTCGCATCAAAAATTTGATAGCAAATTTAGTCGTATATCCAGAAAATATGATGAAAAATTTAAATTTAACAGGCGGTTTAGTCTTTTCACAGCGCGTGCTTTTGCAGCTGCCACAGCGTGGAATTTCTAGAGAGGACGCCTACAAGATCGTCCAGCGCAACGCCATGAAGGTCTGGGCGGACTTGCAGGAGGGCAAAAAAGCGATCGACGAGCAAGGTCACAGCCTATTTTTACAAAATTTGCTAAACGACGAGGACCTAACTAAGAGCCTTAGTAAAGATGAGATCAAAGAGTGCTTTGACTACAACTACTACACCAAAAATGTAGATAAAATTTTCGCCAGAGTTTTTGGCAAATAAATTTAAACGCAAGGGGTAAATTTAGCCCCTTGCAAATACCCTAACACAAAATCCACCTTAAATTTAGCTCGTCAAATTTATCAGCCAAGGGCGGCACTTTTCAAGTAGCGTTTACAAGTGTCAGCAAAATTTAGTGGCAATTTAAATTTTGATCTCCAAAACTAATCCAAAAGCTCATCACGTTTAACGCCTTCGTCGCTCTCTCACACTAAAAACGATAGTTTTAACAAGCCTTTATCTTTCTCATTTTGGTGGTAAATTTTATATTTATTGAGTAGCTTTTGGCAAAGAGAGTTTTTATATCTTTTTGGATAAAATCTCAAATTAAAATTTAACACGGAGAGACATTTTTGAAAGTTATAAAACGTAATGGCAGAACAGAAGAGCTTGATATCAGCAAGATCAAAAAATACACAAACGAAGCTGTCCTAGGTCTTAGCAACGTAAGTCTTAGCGAGCTTGAAGTAGATGCGAAAATTCAGTTTAGAGATATGATAACGACTGAGGAAATTCAGCAAACTCTTATAAAAACAGCAGTTGATAAGATCGACATCGACCGCCCAAATTGGACATTTGTTGCAGCAAGGCTATTTTTGTTCGACCTTTATCACAAAGTGACTGGCTTTAACGGCTACAACCACCTAAAAGACTACCTCGCAAAGGGCGAAAAGGTAGGCCGCATCATCCCCGGACTAAAAGAGAAGTACGACTTAGAGGATCTAAACGCATATATCAAACCAGAGCGCGACCTTCAGTTTGCATACCTTGGTATCAAGACGCTTTATGATCGCTATCTCATCAAAGACAAGAGCGGTATGCCCATCGAGCTGCCACAGCACATGTTTATGGCGATCGCTATGTTTCTTGCGCAAAACGAGCTAGACAGCCAAGGCTGGGCTAAGAAATTTTACGATCTCATCTCTAAATTTGAAGTGATGTTAGCCACCCCAACGCTCTCAAACGCAAGGACTACACGCCACCAGCTAAGCAGCTGTTACGTAGGCAGCACGCCTGATAATATCGAGGGCATTTTTGATAGTTACAAAGAGATGGCACTACTTTCAAAATTTGGCGGCGGTATCGGCTGGGACTGGAGCAAGGTGCGTGCGATGGGCGGCAGTATCGACGGACACAAAAACGCAGCTGGCGGTATCATACCATTTTTAAAAGTGACAAACGACATCGCAGTAGCGGTCGATCAGCTAGGCACTAGAAAGGGCGCGATCGCTGTTTATATCGAGCCTTGGCACATGGATGTGAGCGATTTTCTCGATCTTCGTAAAAACTCAGGCGAAGAGAGACGCCGCGCGCACGAGCTTTTCCCTGCGCTTTGGATAAACGACCTATTTATGAAGCGTGTCAAAGAAAATGGCCGCTGGAGCCTCTTTGACCCAGCTCAAGTAAGCGACCTTTGCGACCTTTATGGTGAGGAGTTTGAGAAGAGATATTTAGAGTATGAAAACGACGAAAATATCCAGAAAAACACCATCCTTGCAAAAGAGCTTTGGAAGAAAATTTTAACTAGCTATTTTGAAACGGGCATGCCATTTTTGTGCTTTAAAGACAATGCCAACAAAGCAAATCCAAACGACCACGAGGGCATCATCAGAAGCTCAAATTTATGCACCGAAATTTTCCAAAACACAGCGCCAAACTACTATAAGATCAAGATCACTTATGAAGATGGCGGCGAGGAGCTATTTGACGAAGAAGAAGACGTTACCGTAGATAGCGGCATAACTAAAAAGGCCAAAAAGCTTAGCGCGCTTGATAGCCTAAAAGGCAAGCAAATTTTCATCGTAGAAAAAGAGAGCATCGAGGGCAAAACGGCAGTTTGCAACCTTGCAAGTATAAATTTAAGCAAGATAAACAGCAAAGAGGACATCGAGCGTGTCGTGCCGATAGCTATTAGAATGCTTGATAACGTTATAGACCTAAATTTCTATCCGCACAAAAAGGTAAAACACACAAACCTATCATCTCGTTCGATCGGCCTTGGCGTCATGGGCGAAGCGCAAATGCTAGCTGAGAAAAACGTAAAATGGGGCAGCTATGAGCATTTGGCGCTGATTGATAGCATAATGGAAAACATAAGCTACAACGCGATCTACGCTAGCTCAAATTTAGCCGTAGAAAAGGGCATATATCCAAAATTTGAAGGCTCAAAATGGAGCAAAGGCATCATGCCGATAGACACCGCAAACGAAAACGCAAAAGCTCTTTTAAACGACAAAGGCGGGCTATTTGACGAAAATGTCTGCGACTGGGACAAGCTAAGAGAGAAGGTCAAGCGCGACGGCATGAGAAACGGCTACCTAATGGCGATCGCTCCAACTAGCTCGATCTCGATCCTTGTTGGCACTACTCAGACCATCGAGCCAGTCTATAAACGCAAGTGGTTCGAGCACAACCTAAGCGGTATGATCCCAAATGTCGTGCCAAATTTAAGCCCTGATACTTGGCAGTTTTACACGCCAGCTTATGAGCTTGATCAAAGAATTCTTATAAAAGCAGGCGCGATCCGTCAAAAATGGATCGATCAAGGTCAAAGCCTAAATATCTTCATGAGCTTAGACAAAGCAAGCGGCGGATATCTAAGTGAAATTTACACGCTTGCGTGGGAGCTTGGACTAAAATCAACCTACTATCTACGCTCTGAAAGTCCAGACAGCGAAAAGCTAAACGACGTGGCTGACCGCTCGATCGAATGCGAGGGTTGTCAGTGAAAAGCAAAAGGGCTAATATATGAAATTAGATAGATTTGAAATAAAAAATTTTCGTTCTATAAAAGACATGAAAATAAATATCGAGGAAAAAAATGGAAAAAAATGTTTAATCTTAGTAGGAAAAAACGAGGCAGGGAAAAGTAATATATTAAAAGCCATATCTGCAGTATTTAATGGATATAAGGTTAGCATAAAAGATCAAAGAAAAACAGCCTTGGATGATGACGAATACTATATTTATGCCATATTCAAACTTAATCAAGATATATTTGATTGTGTTGAAAGAAAATTAACTGAAGAATACACCATAAAAGACCTAGATATTTTTGAAGATAATTTAAGTATTGCAAATTTCATCAAAGATGCTTTTGATGAAATCGTATTAAGATTATATATAAAAGATAATGATATACCAAATTTAACCTATTGGATACATGAAGAATTAAAGGATAAATATAAAGTATCTAACTTATTCTACTACAGTACAGATAGTAAACAAATTGCAAAATTAGAAGGTGAAAGTAATAGTCCTTTACTTGAACCTTTGACGTATGATCACATGAAGACAATTGTATTTGAAATAATAAAAAATATAATATCCATGGAAAATATTTATAAGCGAGTTATGTTTTGGGAGTATAGCGATAGTCATTTATTGCCATCTAACGTAAATATAGAAAACTTTAAAAGCAACCCAGACATATGTATGCCTTTAAAGAATATTTTTTATTTAAGCAATATAAAAGATATTCAACAAGATATTGAAAATGCAGCCAAGAAAGATAAAGGACTACATAGCTTTTTAGACAATATATCTAATAAAGCAACAAAAGAATTTAGAGAAATATGGCCTGACTTAAAAAATATAAAGTTTATTATAAGAAAAGATGGTGAAGAGTTTGATATACGAATACAGGAAAAAGAGTTTTATTCTAATGAGGATAGAAGTGATGGCTTTAAGAGGTTTATAGCAATATTACTTATATTATCAATTGAATATAGAACACAAAAAGACTATAGTAGATTAATCTTATTTGATGAACCAGATGCTTTTTTATATCCAACTAGCGCGAGATTTTTAAAAGAAGAATTACTAAAAATTTCAGAAAAAGCTGTTGTAATTTACTCTACGCACTCTCCTTTTATGATAGATAACGAGTGTATAGAAAGACATCTGGTTATAGAAAGAAAGGATGATATTTCAGAAATAGTCCCACAAGACAAATCACCATTTCAAGAAGACGAACTTTTAAAAAGAGCAATTGGAAGTCATATATTTGAAAGTATACAGTCAAAAAATATTATTTTTGAAGGATATACGGATTATAAAGTGTTTAAAAACACTTATAAAAATAAGGATTTTAAAGACTGTGGTCTAGTTTATATGGGAGGTATAAAAGAAGTTAATACAATAACTACAATGATGATGCTAACTGGCAAAAAATTCCTTATAGTATCCGATAGTGATGAAACTTCAAAGAATAAAAGAAAAGATTTTGAAAGAGATTTTCCTACTTTAGAAGAAAACTGGCTCGAATATGATGAGATCTTTGATAAATCTAATATGATAAAAACACTTGAAGATTTTTATAAATTAGATTATTTGTCAGATAAAATTAAACAGTATAATGAAAGTTATAAGTATGATGAAAATAAATCTAGCATTGACAATATAGATAAAGCCGTAAGTCAAAATAAAGAAAAAAAGCAAGAGATAAAAAATGCACTAGCAATTAATGCTAAAAATGAAAATATAAAAAAAGAATATTTTCATTTTATTCAAAAGATCAAAGATAAATTAGACAGTTAGAAAATTAAGATAATGGATTTATAGTGTTATTTTTTCTATAGCATGCATGTAGTTGTAATCCATGCTTTATTTTATCGCGTAAAATATCGTATTATAATTTTTCTTGATAGCGATCCGCTTTAAGACTAGTAGATATTTGTTATCTGTATATTTATCGAAGTCATTTTTGTCCTTTAAATTTTTGAGATTATACCCAAATAAGCTTGATTGACCTGTAAAATTTCAAATCTACTATTTTAAAAACTAAAATTAAAATAATTGTTTAAGTAAAAATGATCAAATTTTAATTTAAAATACTTATAATACGTAAATTTATCCTTTAATAAAACTCTCTAAAATTTTATATTTTTTGATAAATATTATTAAACAAAATAAAATAAGTTTTCTATATTTTAAGCTTTCTTGTCCTATACTTTTAAACTCCATATCAAAAAATAATCAGAAAAGAGCAAGTGATGCGTGAAATTTTAAAACGAGATGGCACAAGGCAAGAATTTGTAGCATACAAGATAGTAGATGCTATAAAAAAGGCATTTGCCAGCGAAAATAAAGCTTATGACGAGCAAGTTTTTACAAATGTAGTCCAAGATATCTTTCAAAAATCAAGTGCGATAACAGTCGAAGACATCCAAGATGCGATAGAAAAAGAGCTATTTGACGGCGGACATTTTGAAGTACTAAAGAGCTTCATGCTCTACCGCCACACCCACAAGCTTCAACGCGAGCAAATTTTAGGTCTAAACGAAGATACGACCTACATAAACTCAACCCAAACGATAAATGAGTACATAAACGGCACTGATTGGAGAATTTCTGCAAATTCAAACACAAGCTACTCAAACGCAGGCCTTATAAATAACACCGCCGGCAAAGTCATAGCAAACTACTGGCTAGACGCTGTTTATAGCAAAGAAGAGGGCTTAGCGCATAGAAACGGCGACTATCATATCCACGACCTTGACTGCCTCACAGGATACTGCGCTGGCTGGAGTTTGCGAGCTTTGCTAAACGAGGGCTTTAACGGCGTTCGTGGCAGGGTCGAGAGCAAAGCTCCAAAGCACTTTAGAGAGGCGCTTTATCAGATGGCAAATTTCTTAGGCATCTTACAAAGCGAGTGGGCTGGCGCTCAGGCATTTTCTAGCTTTGATACCTACCTTGCGCCTTACGTCTTCAAAGACGATCTAAGCGACGCCGAGATCAAAAAGGCGATCACTAGCTTTATTTTCAACCTAAATGTCCCTGCGCGCTGGGGACAAAGTCCATTTACAAACGTAACCATAGACATCACCTGCCCAAGCGACTTAAGAGATCAGATCCCAACGAGCGATGACATACACCTTTTTACAAATGTAAAAGATGAGAAAATTTTGAAAAAAGCAAACGAGCGTGGCAGGAAAAATTTGATCGATATGACCTACAAGGACTTCGAGCCTGAGATGGCGCGCATAGATAAGGCTTTTTACGAGGTTTTGACAGCTGGCGACAAGTGCTCACAGCCTTTTACATTCCCTATACCAACGGTAAATATCACAGAGGATTTTAACTGGGATAGCGAAGTAGCAGACGTTCTCTTTGAAAATACCGCAAAAATGGGCTCAAGCTACTTTCAAAATTTCATCGGCTCGCAATACACTTACGACGAAAATGGCAACAAGATAGAAAACGAAAATGCCTACAAACCAGGCCACGTGCGCTCTATGTGCTGCCGCTTGCAGCTTGATCTAAGAGAGCTTTTAAAACGCGGTGGCGGTCTTTTTGGAAGTGCTGAGATGACTGGCTCAATAGGCGTCGTCACTATAAATTTAGCCCGCCTAGGCTATAACTTCAAAGGCGATAAGGTCGCGCTTTACAACAGACTAAGCTATCTTTTAGACCTAGCTAAATCAACCCTAGAGAAGAAGCGTAAATTTATCCAAGAGATGTATGACAGAGGGCTTTATCCTTACACAGCTAGGTATCTAAAGCACTTTAACAACCACTTTAGCACGATCGGCATAAATGGCATGAATGAGCTACTTAGAAATTTCACTGGCGACAAAGAGAACATCTCAACTAAATTTGGACGTGAATTTGCCCTTGAGATGGTTGGCTTTTTACGCGATAAGATAAGGACATTTCAAGAAGAGAGCGGAAATTTATACAACCTTGAGGCAACTCCAGCTGAGGGCACGACGTATCGCTTTGCCAAAGAAGATAAAAAGCGCTACCCAGACATCATCCAAGCAGGTGAGGGCGATAATATCTACTACACAAACTCAACCCAGCTACCTGCAAATTTCACAGACGACGCTTACGAAGCGCTTGATCTGCAAGATGAGCTACAAAGCGCCTACACTGGCGGCACCGTCTTTCACCTATATATGAAAGAGCGCATCAGCTCGGCTAAAGCTTGCAAAGAGCTTGTAAAGAGTATAATCTCAAACTACAAACTCCCATACATCACGATAACGCCAGTCTTTAGCGTCTGCGCAAAGCATGGCTACATAGCTGGCGAGCATGAGTTTTGCCCACTTTGTGATGCAGAGCTGATAGAAAATGAGAAGAAAAAATCCAAATAAGGAGAGAAAATGACAGAAAAAGAAATCTTAGAAAAAGTGCAAGACAAACGCACAAGATGCGTGGTCTATACTCGTGTTATGGGTTATCATAGACCAGTTGAGAGCTTTAATCTCGGTAAAAAAGGCGAGCACAAAGAGCGTGTTAAATTTGACGAATACGCGAGTTGCTGCAAAAAGTAACACAAAATCTTAAAAAATAGTATAAAATACGTTTTTTTAAAAAAAGGCACATTCTCTGTGCCTTTAAATTTCACATAGGTTTTAAATTTGCAAAAAATTTTTAGTATAACGCCATTTACGACGCTTGACTATCCTGATAAAGTGGCAGCTGTCATCTGGTTTGCAGGGTGTAATATGCGCTGTGGATACTGTTACAACATCGAGGTTGTAAAGTCAAATGGCACTATAAGCCTTAGCGAAGTTTGCGACTTTTTAGATCGCAGGGTCGGCAAGCTAAATGGCATCGTCTTTAGCGGTGGAGAATGCACAGCGAATCCTTTATTTTTTGATTTAGCACGTGAGGTAAAGGCACGTGGCTTTAGTTTAAAAGTAGATACCAACGGCTCATATCGTGACGTCTTGAAAGAGGCGATAGATGAGGGGCTGATCGACTACATCGCGCTTGATTTTAAAGCTCCAAAAGAGAAATTTATAGGCATCACTGGCTCAAATTTATATGAGAAATTTGCCGCCACGCTTAGATACTTGCTTGAGATAAATTTTAAATTTGAAGTTAGAACGACCGTGCATGCGGACTTGCTAAGCGAAAAGGATATCTCTGAGATGTCCGAGCTACTTTTTGAACTTGGGTATAGAGGGGATTATTTCTTACAAAAATTCTTTAACACTGGCGAAAATTTTGGAGGCTTAGGCGATCCAAAAAACAGCTTCGATCCAGATAAGATCACATCAAAACTACCTATCAGACTAAGAAATTTCTAAATTTAGCGCCGATAAAAATAGCTAAAAATAAGAAAATTTAACTAAAATTTACCTCAAATCGCAAAAGCAAACAAGGAGAAAACTATGCAAAATTTCAGCTTTTTAAACCCTACTAAAATAGAATTTGGCAAAGACAAAGAGCAAAACATCGGCAAATATATGAAAGAATTTGGCGCAAAAAAGACGCTCATCATCTATGGCAGCGACAGGATCATGCAAAACGGACTTTTTGACGTTGCCACAAAGAGCCTAAGCGCAAATGGCATCGAGTTTTGCAAGATAGGCGGCGTGAAGTCAAACCCAGTGCTAAGCAAGGTAAATGAGGCTATAAATTTGGCTAAAAAGCAAGGCGTCGATAGCGTGCTAGCCATAGGCGGCGGCTCGGTACTTGATAGCGCCAAGGCCGTGGCTGCAGGAGTTAAATATAATGGCGACGTTTGGGACTTTTTTACTGGCAAATGCCCAAAAGAGGCGCTTATGATCTTTGACATCATAACACTAGCTGCAACTGGCTCAGAGATGAACGGCGGCGCAGTCGTTACAAATGAAGCTACAAAAGAGAAATTTGCCATGCACGGCGCTTGTCTTTACCCAAAAGTCTCGGTGGTAAATCCGCTTCTTCAAGCAAGCGTTAGCAAAGAGTATTTGGTCTATTCAGCCTCTGACATCATCGCTCATAGCATCGAGGGCTACTTTACGGCGAGCATCCAGCCTGAGATCATAAATTTATACATCGAAGCAAACATCAAAACCGTTATGAAAACGACTGAAATTTTACTAAAAGAGCCAGAAAACTACGACGCTAGAGGCGAGTTTGCCTGGGCTGCTACGATGGCGCTAAATGGCCTAACTTACGTCGGCACGGCTGGCTACTCATATCCAAATCACATGATCGAGCACGCCATAGGTGCGGTGGTTGATTGCGCGCATGGGGCTGGGCTAAGTGTGGTTATGCCAGCTTGGATGAAGTGGTATAAGAGTAGAAATTTAAAGGCATTTAAGCGCTTTGGCAAAGAAATTTTTGGCGTAGATGACGCAGACGAGGCTATTGAAAAGCTAAAAGAGTGGTTTAGCAAGATCGGCACGCCAACAAGCCTCATCGAAATCGGCGTTGATGAGTCAAATTTAGACGAGATCATGGCGCTAGTTTATGACTACGCCAAGGGCAGGGGCTTGGAGCAAATTTATACAAAAGAGGCCATAAGCGAAATTTTTGCCTTAGCGAGATAGAATTTATCCAAAATTTACAAAGGATAAACATGAAAAAAGTCGCCCTTATAGCAGGAGCCAGCGGCGCTGTGGGAAGTGAAATTTTAAAGGATTTATGCGAGAGTGAGCACTATAACAAGGTGGTCGCCCTTGTTAGGCATGAGCTAGAATTTACCCATGAAAAGCTTGAAGTAAAGATAGTAAATTTTGATGATTTTAAAGATGAGGTGCCATTTATCGCTGATGACGTCTTTTGCGCGCTTGGCACTACGATGAAGGCGGCAAAGCACAAAGAGCAGTTTTACAAAGTCGATGTGACCTATCCGATAAATTTCGCCAAATTTGGCTTGGAGTGCGGTGCAAAACGCTTTGTCTTGCTCTCGGCTGCAGGGGCAAACAGAAAGTCAGGCTCGTTTTACCTAAAGGCAAAAGGTCAAGCAGAAACAAAGATAAAAGAGCTTGGATATAGCTCATTTCATATCGCTAGGCTGCCACTTATCGAGGCTGATAGGAAAGAATTTAGACTAGGTGAGTATTTGGCGATAAAGGCGTTTAAATTTATCCCAAAAGGCTTTTTTGACGAGTATCGTCCGATGAGAGCGGAAGATATCGCTAGAGTGATCGTGCAAGTAGCACAAGATGATCACAGTGAAGGTGTAAAAATTTATAGTCCGGAGGAATTTACAAAATGAAAAAATATATAGTGATCACTGGGGCAAGCTCAGGCATAGGAGCGGCTGTGGCAAAGGCATTTGCAAGGCGCGGGGAGAATTTGATCCTAGTTGCAAGACGCAGGGAGCTTTTAGAAGAGCTAAAAAGCGAGATAGCTAAATTTGCAAATGTCGATGTGGTGATAGAGCTTTGTGACCTTTCAAAGCAAGAAAATGTCCTAGCTCTTTGGCGAAATTTAGAAAAATTTGAGCTAAAAGCGCTTATAAACAATGCTGGCTTTGGCGACTATAATAAGGTTGGCGAGCAAAATTTAGACAAGATCACGCAGATGATAAATTTAAACATCATCTCTCTTGTGACGCTCTCAACACTTTTTACTAAAAAATATAAAGACAAAGATACGCAGCTTATAAACATCTCTTCGATAGGCGGCTACAAGATCGTGCCAAACGCCGTCACATACTGCGCTAGCAAATTTTTCGTAAGCGCCTTTAGTGAGGGGCTTTACCACGAGCTAGCACAAGACAAGCAGGCAAAGATGCAGGCAAAAGTGCTAGCTCCAGCTGCCACAAAGACAGAATTTGGCATGGTGGCAACTAGCAAAGAGAGCTACGACTACGACAAGGCGTTTAAAAAGTACCACACGAGTGAAGAGATGGCGGAGTTTTTGCTGCGCCTTTATGATAGTGAGTATTGCGTTGGCTCGGTGGATAGAGATAGCTTTGAGTTTTCACTACACCAGCCCAAATTTGACTATGCGATCAAATACGAGCCAAAAGATAACTAGGCGTTAAAGCAAAAGTAGGACAAAATAAAAGGCAGATCATGAAATGCGTTAGAGTTGCTATTTTAGGGGTTTGTTTGGTAGGCGCTTGCTTTGGTGGCGAGCTTAAATTTGATGAAAAGAAATTTGAGCTAAAAAGCGTGCAATTTGGCGAGAGGACGCTTAAATTTAGAGCTTATGAGGGCATAGTCTATGTGGCAAAGCCAGCTAGCGACTATGAGGTGCTTAATTTTTACGTGCCAGAGGGTAAATTTAGCGACCAAAAAGGGGCTATCTTTATGCCAAACGCGATCGGCGGCTACATGAGCGCTAAACCACAAAAGCCAGAAATCCAAAACGAAAAACCAAATGCCACCCTTGAAGCGCTTCTTAGAGGATACGTCGTGGCAAGCGTTGGCGCTAGGGGCAGAACGCTAAAAGATGGCGAGAAATTTATCGGCAAAGCGCCAGCTGCGATAGTCGATCTAAAAGCGGCCGTTAGATATCTTAAATTTAACGACAAATTTATGCCAGGCGACGCAAATAAGATCATCTCAAACGGCACGAGCGCAGGCGGCGCGATGTCGGCACTTCTAGGAGTAAGCGCAAATGCAAAAGAGTATGAGCCATATCTTAAAGAGCTAGGCGCTGCAAAGGCGGACGATCAAATTTATGCCGTCTCAGCCTACTGCCCTGTTACAAATTTAGAGCATGAGGACGAGGCGTATGAGTGGATGTTTGGGGATTTGGATAAATTTGAAAGGATTGATTTTGCAAGTCTTGACGCGGCTAGCTTTAATGACAGGAGCAAAAAGCCAAAGATGATTACGGGCGAGCTAAACGCCACGCAAAAAGAGCTCTCACGCGAGCTAAAAGTCAAATTCCCAGCCTATCTAAACTCGCTAAATTTAAAAGACGCCAAAGGCCACGCGCTAAGCCTTGATGAAAACGGCGAGGGCAGCTTCAAAGAGTATATAAGCGCTCTCATCTCAAGGGCTTTTACCGCTACAAAAAGCAGCGACAAAAGCACGCTCACGCCTAAATTTATAACTCTTGATACGCAGGGCTGCTCGCTTGGATATACATTCAAATTTGAGGACTTCATTGCCTCGCTAAAACGCGCCAAAACGGTGGTTGCATTTGACGGCCTTGGGCTAGAAAATCCAGAAAACGACCTTTTTGGCGATAGCAAAACGCCTGCAAAGCACTTTACTAAATTTGCAAAAGAGCGAAGTGACGGTGAGATGGCAGACGCTAGCGTCATAAAGATGATGAATGCGATGAACTACACTAAAAATAAAGAGGGGGCGAAATTTTACCGCATAAGGCAGGGCACAAACGACACCGACCTAGCCCTTGCTGTGCCTGCTATGCTCGCACTTTCGCTTAAAAATGCTGGCAAAGAGGTTGATTTCGAAGCGGTCTGGGGGCAAGGACATGGCGGCGACTACGACCTAGACGAGCTTTTTGCTTGGATGAAAAGAGTTTTAGAAAAATAAATTTAAAGGAGAAAGTATGAGAAATTTAAAAATTTTCAAGGAGAGTAAAGATGAAAAGTAAGGCACTAATTTATGTTTTATTGCTTAGTTTGTTTTCGTCTATTAGTTTTGCAGCGGTCGATTGCAGTGATCCAAAAAATAGACCTCGCAATATTGCTGGCACATTGATAGGTGGAAAAGAAGAGTGTTATCGTGAGAACAAAAGAGATAGCAAACGTGACTTTGATGCCACTATCGGTAGAAATCCAGTCACTGGTAAAGTCACCTCAAAGGCTGAGCTATTAGGTGGCAATAAAGCTACAAACAACCTTGAAAAAGCACAAATGAACTATGGCGACAAGAAATTTAAGCTAGAAGAGGCAGAAAAAGCCTATGCTGATAACCCAAGTGTCAAAAACTCTAACTGCAACTCTAACTGCTTAGAAAAAGCACGTAAAGCCTTTAAAAAAGCACAGCTTGACCTTGAGGCAGCAGAAGAGATAAAAGCTAAGGCTGATATGAAAAAGGCGAAGTGATAAGGGGAATTTGATGTTTAAAAAGCTATTTTTACTAGCGGTTTTGGCGGCTTTTGCCTTTGGGGCGGAGGCGAAAGTGAGCTTATACGAGCTGCTTTCAACGCCAAATAACAAGAGCTTGCTAAAGCGTCTTGGTAGGGAAAATATCCTAAGCTCAAAGAGCGAGCCAGGCACGCAGGCGATCTTTTTTGCGAGCGCAAAGAGCAAGCCAGAGCTATTTTACGTGCTTGAGTTTTACAAGGACGAGGCGGCTTACAAAAAGCATATAAGCTCGGCGCATTTTAAGAAATTTGCAAGCGCAAGCGCTGAAATTTTAGCTAGCAAAAAGGCTATAAGCCTGAAAAAACGGGCTGCATTTTCTAAAAATTTAACGCCAGAGCGCCTAAAAGATGCCTACTTTCACATCACAAATTTAAACCTTTTAACAAAGAGCGATGCGAAATTTGAAAAGATCATCAAAAAATATATGCAAAAAAGCGTAGATGAGGGTGCTTACGCGCAGTTTGCCTTTAGTCAAAAAGAGGCACCTAATAAGTGGGTGCTGGTTGAAATTTACAAAGACGAGGCTAGCTTTGAGAGCTACCGCCACAGCGAAAACTACAAGGCTTATGCCAAAGAGCGAGCTGGGCTGATAGACGAATTTGACGGCTTTGGCCTAAAAAACGAGACCTCATTTAGCAAGGTAAAATTTTAGGAGATGTTATGAAGAAAATTTCACTTTTTTGCGCACTTGCACTCATTGGCAGCACGGCTTTTGCCCTTGATAGGGCTGGATGTGAGAGTTTAAAAGATGTGAAAATTTTAAACAACGAGATGATAGACGCGGTGTGGAGTGAGAGTGGCGAAGTATCAGCCGATAGGATGTCTGCGCTAACTGGTGGCAGTAAAAACACTATCAAAGCAAAGCCTCACTGCGTGGTGCATGGCAAACTCTATAAGCGCACCGGCAGTGACGGCAAAGAGTATGCGATTGATTACGAGCTAAGGCTGCCAGAGCAGTGGAATGAGAAATTTTTGTTTCAAGGCGGAGGCGGCATGGACGGCTTTGTAGCACCTGCTCTTGGTGCAGTGCCGATACGCACAAGCACAGCCGCACCAGCGCTTCTTAGAGGTTACGCGGTCGTCACTACAAACTCAGGCCACCCAGAGCCAACGGCAGAGTTTGGGCTAGATCAGCAAGCAAGGCTAGACTACGCCTATCAGGCGATCTGCAAGGTCACGGACGCATCTAAGCAAATTTTAGCCGCCGCATACGCCAAAAAGCCAAAACATAGCTACTTCATGGGCTGCTCAAATGGCGGCAGGGCAGCACTCATGGCAGCCCAGCGCTATCCACTAGAATTTGACGGCGTCATCGCTGCAAACCCTGGTTTTAGGCTATCTCGCGCGGCGATCGCTCAGCAGTGGGACAACCAAGCCCTTATAAAGATAGCTCCAAAAAATGAAAAAGGCGAGAAAATTTTTGCAAATGCCCTAACGCAGGACGACCTTGACAAGCTAAGCCACGCCGTACTAGAAAAATGTGACGCCTTAGACGGACTAAAAGATGGGATCATCAATGCGTGGGAAGCATGCAAATTTGATCCAAAAAGTCTAAATTTAGATAAGCAAAAGATAGAGGCGATAGAGAAAATCTTTAACGGAGCTAAAAACAGCAAGGGCGAGCAAATTTATAGCGGTTGGTTTTACGACTCAGGCGTGAGCGCTGAGGGCTGGAGGCAGTGGAAGCTGGGCGACTCACAAAGTGCTAAGCCAAACGCTAGAAACATCACGCTTTCAAGCGGCTCGGTGAATTACTACTTTTTAACGCCAGCACAGCCAAATTTTGACACGATAAATTTTGACTTTGACAAAGACACGCCAAAGACTTTTGAGACCGCGGCGATAAATGACGCTATCTCAACAAGCCTTAGCACATTTAGCGCAAATGGCGGCAAGCTCATCATAGTAACTGGCGTTTCAGACCCAGTTTTCTCGGCAAAAGATCAAAGGGATTGGTTTAAAAAGCTAGAGGCTGATAATGAAAATAGCCAAAATTTCGCGGCATTTTTTGTGCTACCTGGGATGAACCACTGCGGTGGCGGTAACGGCATAGATGACGTCGATCCTCTTAGTGCGCTTGAAGCGTGGCACGAAAAGGGCGAAGCACCAAAGAGCATGCTAGCTAAGAGCAAGAGCTACGCTGGCAAGGAATTTTTAGTGTGTGCCTATCCAAAGGTGGCTACTTACGTGGGTGGCGATGCTAGCAAGGCAAGTAGCTTTGTTTGCAAGTAAATTTAAGAAGAGAAAATGAGTGAAATTTTAGTCGTATCAGGTCACACAGACCTTGAAAATTCTTTTGCAAATAAGATCATTTTGGACGAGCTAAAAAAGCACCTGCCAGAGGCTAAATTTGACATACTAAGCGAGCTTTATAAAAACTACGCTATCGATGTAAAAGCTGAGCAAGAAAAGCTAGTAAAGGCTGATGTGATCGTGCTTGTTTATCCATTTTTCTGGTACGGCGTGCCATCACTTTTACAAAAGTGGCTCGAAGATGTGCTAGTTCATGGCTTCTCTCACGGCAGTAAGGGAGATAAGCTACACGGCAAAAAGCTAGTGCTTTCATTTACCTCGGGCGCGCCTGAGGAGCTTTATAAAAAAGAGGCACTTCAGCGCTATGAGATAGAGGAGTTTTTGCCGCCACTTAGGGCGTTAGCAAATATGTGTGGTATGGAGTTTGCAGGCTATGTTTATAGCGGAGGGCTATCATATCAGAGCAGGCACGATGAGGCAAAGCTTGCTTTGATGAGGCAAAAGGCGCTTGACCATGCAAAAAGACTTGGCGAGCTGATAGGTAAAATTTCATGATACCAGCGAAATTTTATAGATATGTCTTTACTTTTATAATGTCAGCATTTATGGCGCTTATAATGTCCTTTATGTTGACATATTTTAACCTAGGTTTTATTGACGGCTTTGTAAAAATTTGGCTCGCAGCTTATATAAAAGCACTTATGGTGGCATATCCTGTGATATTTTTCATAGCACCACTGGCTGCAAAAATAGCACAAAAAATCTGCAATAAATAAAATAATAATATACGTTATCAATAAAAATTATTATTTACATATTTTAATTATTTGGTTATAATCCGCTCAAATTTTATCAAAATAGGAGTCAAAATGAGACAGTATGAAACATACAAATGCGAGAAATGCGGCAACGAGATCGAGGTTCAAAAGGTTGGCGGCGGCACATTAACCTGTTGCGGCGAAGAGATGAAATGCATCACTGAAAATTTAACAGCGGTAAATTTGATGAAGGCATTTGCTGGCGAGTCACAAGCTAGAAACAAGTATGAGCTTTACGGCGACCTAGCTAAAGAAGCAGGCTATCACGCGATAGCTAGACACTTTTACGAGGCAGCTGAAAACGAGAAATGGCACGCAAGGGCTGAATTTAAGAAGTATCACGAGATGTTGAACGATCCGATCGATAAGATGGATAAAAATTTACTTGACGCTGCAGCTGGCGAAAACTACGAGCATACGACGATGTATCCAGACTTTGCAAAGATCGCAAAAGAAGAAGAGCTAAGAGATGTTGAGAGGCTATTTAACGCGATCGGCAAGGTTGAAGTAGAGCATGAGAGGGAGTATCTAGAGCTTAAAAAGATGCTTGATGAAGAGGGCTTTTTTGAGAGCGACGAAGAGGACATCTGGGTTTGCGAGGTGTGCGGACACGTTCACAGAGGCAAAAAAGCTCCAGGCGCTTGCCCACTTTGCAAAGCTCCAAAAGAGTATTTTAAACGCGAATTCTTAGGCTAAAAAGACAAAATTTTAGCCAAGGCGCTTGTCTTGGCTAAATTTATAATTTTTTAAGCACAAAATCACCATTTTAAATGTTATACTTCTCCAAAATTTTCACAAGGAGAAAGAGATGAAAAAATCACTTTTAGTTTTAGCTGGACTTGGCTTTGCACTAAGCCTAAACGCTGCAGATCTTACAGATACTTGCAAGTCTTACTTCTCAGACATCGACAAGATGGTTGAAGCTTACAAAAAAGCTGGTCAAGAGCAACAAGTAAAAATGTATGAAGATCAAAAGAAACAATCAATGGATCAACTTGCTGCACTTCCAAAAGAGCAACAAGACGCTACTTGCAAACAAGCTAAAGAGATGTTTGCTCAAGTAATGGATCAAATGAAAAAACAAGGTCTTTTAAAATAAAACTCCATGTGGCTAGGCTCTCTAGCCACATTTTTTAATCATCGCTTGCTAACTCGCTATTAACACCAATCTCTTTTATATCTATCTCTTTTTGTTCATCTGGAGATAAACGTTTAAAATTTTCAAGCCTACTGACAAGACCATCTCTGCCACTAAAACTTGCTGCTAGGGCATTAAAATGTTTATTTGCAGTGTTCAATGTGCTACTTAGTCTATTCATATGATCGGCCACATTTCGCACTTTGTCATAAATTTTGATCGCACTTTTTACGATATTTTTAGCCTCTTCATTACCACGCTCTATGCGCCATAAATTTGCAACCGTGCGGAGAATAGGCATAAGAGTAGAGTGAGAGACTAAAACCACGCGTTTTTCAAATGCGTAGTCAAAAAGGGTGCTATCAAATTTCATGGCCTCAAGGTAAGCTGGCTCTATTGGCACAAACATAAGCACAAAGTCAGGGCTTTCAGGTACGACATCGCCGTAGTTTTTACTATTTAGACTATCTATGTGGCTTTTCATAGAGACTATATGCTCTTTTAGAGCTAAATTTAACTCATCGTCATTACTAGCCCTAATGGCATTTTCATAGGCGATTAGTGAGACCTTAGAGTCTATTATCAGATGTTTGCCGTCAGGGATTTTTACTACAAAATCAGGGATAAAGCGTTTACCCTCTTCATCTTTGTAATTTTGCTGGGTGAAGTAGTGCTCACCTTTTATGAGCCCAGAAGCCTCAAACGTCCGCTCAAGCTGCATTTCTCCCCAATTTCCAAGTGTTTTGTTGCTACCTTTTAGAGCAGTTGCAAGTGAGTTTGCTTCTTTTGACATAGTGATGCCGATATCACTTATGTGTTTGATCTGTGCTCCTAGTGTACTTATGCCTTTGACTGATTCGTCGTGGACCTCATTTACACGCGTTTGAAAAGTTAAAATTTGCTCCCTTAACGGCTTTAGCAAAAGCTCTAAAGACATCTGACTATTTTGTGTAAAATTTGCGCTTTTTTCTTCAAAAATTTTGTTTGCAAGATTAGAGAACTCTAAATTTAGCTCACTTTTTACCTTTGCTAAATTTGTCTCTTGTTCTTTTAGACTTAGCTCTTTTGCATTTATCTCACTTCTAAGTGCAACTATATCAAGTTTTAGTGAATTTTCTCGTTCATTTGCTTCAGATAGCGCATTCTTACTTTGATTTAGCTCATTTAAAGCATTGGTAAAATTTACCTCGTTATTTTTGGCTCTTTCGTTTGCTGCACCGATATTCTCTTTTAGTTCATTGATTATGCGCTCCATCACATTTTCGTCTTCATCCATTTGCGTTATTTTGGCCTTTAGTGTATCTATCTCTCCTATAAGCTCATCTATATGCTCATTATTTGCCACAAGCTTTGCTTTTTGCTCACTAATAAGCTGTAGATTTTGGCTATTTTGAGATGATAAATTTGCTAAATTTGATGAAATCTCAAGATTTTCTTGCTCTTTTTGCTTTAAAATTCTATCTAGCTCGAGCTTATCTCTACTAAATGAATAGATAAAAAAGATCGCTACCAAAAGCAGTACTGCCAAAGATATGAAGGCATAAAAATATATTTCAGGCTGCATTTTTATCCTTAATAATTATGAGAACGTGTTTTTGCTCCTTAGTTTTCACGCCTCTAATATCGCTCCGTTGCTTGCGTTTGTGACTAATTTTTGATACTGCCTTAGCCAGCGAGAGGTTAGCGCCTTATCGACTGGCTTAAATTCCGCTCTTCTCTTTGCGATCTCAGCTTCGCTTAGGCGAACGTTTATCTCGTATTTATCGACGTCTATATCGATGATGTCGCCATCTTGTAGCAAGCCTATCATGCCGCCCTCAGCTGCTTCTGGGCTTACGTGACCGATGCTTAGACCCCTTGTCGCCCCGCTAAAGCGACCATCTGTGATGAGCGCTACGTCCGCGCCAAGCCCTCGTCCCATGATGAGCGAAGTAGGGCTTAGCATCTCTTGCATGCCAGGGCCTCCGCGTGGGCCTTCGTAGCGGATGACGACGACGTCGCCTTTATCTACTTTGCCACTTGAAATTCCAGCTATTGCTTCATCTTGTGAGTTAAAGCAGACCGCTTTGCCACTAAATTTACGCTCGCCAACGATGCCAGCTGTCTTGATGACACAGCCTTGCTCGGCTAAATTTCCAAACAAAATGGCAAGTCCGCCAACTTGAGAGTAGGCATTTTCCACCTTGTGAATGACGCTTTCGTCTTTGATGTCGCTTGCTTTTACGCGCTCGCCCAAAGTTTCGCCGCTAACTGTTAGGTTGTCCAAATTTAGCATGCCGTTATCTCTGCGTGAAATTTCTTTTATCACCGCATTCATACCGCCAGCCCTGCCGACATCCTCCATATGCACGTTTGGCAAGCTTGGGCTGATCTTAGCGATGTGAGCGATGTTTTGGCTGATCTTGTTTAGCTCTTTGATATCTAAATTTACGCCAGCCTCTCTTGAGATGGCTAGCATGTGAAGGACGGTGTTGCTGCTGCCGCCCATCGCCATATCAACAACAAGTGCGTTGCGGATCGCCTTTTCATTTAGTATGTTTCTTATCTTAAATTTCTCATCAAGGGCGATCTGGCAGATCCTGCGAGCAGCCTGCCTGATGAGCTCCTCACGCTCTGGAGTTAGCGCTAGTATGGTGCCGTTGCCAGGAAGCGCTATACCCATCGCTTCGCAAAGCGTGTTCATAGAATTTGCCGTAAACATACCGCTACAGCTGCCACCACTAGGGCATGCGTTACACTCGATATCTCTTAGCTCGGCCTCGTCTATCTCTTTGGTCTCAAATTTACCAACCGCCTCAAACGCAGTCGCAAGATCGATCGGCCTGCCATCTTTTGTGTGGCCTTTTCTCATAGGACCGCCGCTTACAAAAATGGTTGGGACATTGACCCTTAAAGCGCCCATAACCATGCCAGGGACGATCTTGTCGCAGTTTGGCATACAAACAAGCGCGTCAAGTGCGTGTGCGTTCATCACGGTCTCAATAGAATTTGCGATGATCTCGCGGCTAGGTAAGCTATATAGCATACCCCCATGCCCCATCGCGATGCCGTCATCCACGCCGATGCAGTTAAATTCAAACGGCACACAGCCATTTTTGCGAATTTCATCTTTTAAAATTTGAGCGTATTTGTTTAAGAAAAAGTGTCCAGGGATGATCTCTATAAAGCTGTTTGCAACGCCGATAAATGGCTTGGCAAAGTCCTCGTCTTTTAGCCCAGTCGCACGTAAAAGTGAGCGGTGCGGGGCTCTTGTGTAGCCTTTTTTGATTATATCGCTTCTCAAATTTGATCCTTTTTTAAAATTTGAGAGGATTTTATCACATCTAAAGTATCAAAAATTTTAAAGCTTGGCCGCGCATGGCAGCCAAGTAAAATTTAGTATTCGTCAAAGAATTTTTGAATTTCTTTTGACTAAAAATTTTTTGCTCTACTTTTAGAATTTTCTTAAAATACCTATATATCGATGTTTTTTATTTGTAACTAATATAATTTATATTTCAATGTGATTTAAAAACGCTTATTAAAATCCAAAAGTCAATTTTTTTAAGAAAGGATTAATATGAGCGTAGAAGTAGCCGACAAAGAGGGGTTAAATTTAAGTGGTGGCGTGAGCCAAAATGGCGGGCAAAATGACCCTCACGTGAGAATCATAGAGGAGATAAAGTCGCTTGAGATACTTGAGTCCAAGAATTTTCTTGCTGAGCTATACGGACAAAGGGTGGCAGACGCGAGGCCAAAAGCGCAGGATCAAATTTTAAACATCGCAGACGCAACCACGAGCGCAAACGATGTGCGTTTTGACAATGGCAACGACATAGTCGATATGACAAGATCTATCGTAAATGATGCCAAGATAGACGCAGGAGATGGCGACAACAAGCTAAGAATTCACGATAATATCGAGGTTAGAGGGCTGAGATTTGACGCTGGGGCTGGCAATGACGAGATAGAGATAAGAAACAATGTCGGCATAAAAGATCATACGCTTTTATACACAAATAACGGCGATGATAGCGTGAAAATTTATGGTGCGACGATGGAAAATGCTGCCATTCATACAGGTCTAGATAACGACGTTATAGATATCCAAAGATCTGAGATCAAAAACGGCGCAGATATAAGGCTTGGTGGAGGAAATGACACTATCAACACCGACTGGGTGGGTTTTTTTGGTGATACGAAAATTTCTCTTTCTAGCTTTACTAATCCAAACGAAGTAGATACGCTAAATATGGACAACACTATCTTTAACGGACACACTACTATCGAAGCAAACGACGGCGAAAAGACTACTATGAATATAAAAGTGTGCGGTGGAGACGGCGAGATAGATATAAAAGGCTCACACGCAAATTTAGACCACACACCGCTTTTTGATATGAATTTTCTTGGGCCAAAATTTATGGGTGACGTTAAATTTGACGGCAGAAATAACAAGGTCAATATGCATATAGACGACTCAGAATTTCATGGTAAAAATAACGAATTTTACTTCTCAGATAATCAAAATGATACTTTAAATGTGACATCAGCTATCATAAAAAATTCTAAATTTTATCTAGGTGGCGGAGATGATACAGTTAGTTTAACTATGACAAGAACAGATATAGATAATAATACTCAAATATTTGGTGGTAAGGGCTATGATACTCTCGTACTTGATAATAATATCGACTTCTCAAAAGTCTCTGGCTTTGAAGAATTAAAAGTAACGAGCGGTGCTTATGTGACATTAAATGGCAATGATGTGGCTCATTTGAGTGACATTTTAGACAATGGCTCTAATGTAGTTAAATTTAGTGAAGCCCATGGTACTGTAAAACTTAATGGTTTTAGCGAAACTAACGGAGCAGAAAATGGCTATCATAGATATGAAAGTGCCTATAATACGCACTTAGCAGACGGTAGCGAGCATCAAGGCACAGTTTATATAGATATAAAAGAGGACATTCACGTCGATCTTTAAATTTTAGATCCCTTTTGGGATCTTGCTTACATTTATCCAAACTTAAATTTTTAAACCCACTGCAATAGCGTAATCTTAAGAATTAACATCATATTTACATTACTTTATATTTAAAGGAAATATTTATAATGTGTCAAATTGATTTTAAAGGAGGCAGCGATGGCTGTGAAAGTAGGTGTTATCAAAAACATTCTTGGCTCCAAGGAAGTAGTAGTTATAGACAAAAATGGCAACGAAAGAGTTGTTGTCGCGGGAGATAGTTTATACGAGGGCGACGTTGTTAAAGCAAACGGTGCAAAGGTAACTATCGCATCAAACGACGGCAAAGAGTTTGAGCTAAAAGATGGTGAAACTCTAAATTTAAATAACGACCTTAGCTCAGACAAAGAGGTAGCAGCTATACAAAAAGCCCTTTTAAAAGGTGAAAATTTAGCAAATCTCGAAGAGAGTGCCGCTGGCGGCAATAGCGGTGGCAGAGGCGGAGATGGCGTGAGCCTTGGCGAGACAAGGTTTGAGCATGGCGGTCATGAAAGCTCTGATGTATCAGCTAGCTTTAGATCACTTTCAGATACTTTTGGCGCTGTAAAACTAACTAACCAAGAGGTAAAAGGCGGCGGTAGTGATGTTTTTGATGGTTCAGATAGTGATATAAATTCTGCCATTGCACCTGTAGCCCCAGTTGAGCCATCACAACCAGAAAATCCAACTCCGCAGCCTAAACCGGTTGAACCAGTAGAGCCAAAACCTGAGCCAACTCCAGAACCACAGCCAGAACCAAAACCTGACGAGAGCAAAGATATAGTTAAAAATATCTCAGTTGAAAACAAGTCAGAATTTGGCTATGAAAAGAGCTCAGACGACAAATCATACCTAGAGTACAACCTAAAAGGCGAAGTAGCGCAGGCTGACGCTGATAAAAAGGTAGATGTGACGCTTAAATTTGGCGGAGAGGCAACTACTGGCAAAGACTATGAAAATGCAGAGTACTCACTAGATGGCGGTAAAACTTGGCAAAAGCTAGATGATAGTGGCGTGATAAAAGATGTAAGAGCTGGCGATATAAATAAAGTAAGCGTTCGTGTTGAAGTGACAAACGATCACGACCAAAATGAAGGCACACTTGATCCATCGGAGAAAATTTTCACAGATGCAGATAAGGGCGTAGAAAATAATGGCTACTTTAAAGAGAGCGTTTCGCTAGAAGTTAGCATAGGAGATAACAAAGCCACAAAAAATAGCTATATTGTTGATAATGATCATAACATTACTATCACAAGCGAATTTCATAATGATAAATTCTTTGATGCTACGTTTAAAAACAATGGCAATAACACTTTAAATTTTGAAAATGCAACTATAAGCCGTGATGAGAATAAAAAGATACCTAGTGACATAGTTTTTGGTGATGGTGAGAAAAATAATGGAGTAGATATTATAAACTCAAATAATTCAAATTTAAACTGGCTAAATATCAAAACCCAAGGCGGAAATGACACCATTAATATAAATGGTGGAAGACACGAGAGACTTCACGTCGAAACTGGCGCAGACAACGACACTGTAAATTTAAACGGCGGAACTTACATAGGTACCAAACCTTATCAAAGTGGCTTTACGCTTGATAGTGGAAACGATGTATTAAATTTAAATGGTACAAGAGATGATCATGTAAAAATGACAGATATGTACCTAAGAACCGGCTCTGGCGAGAAAGATGAGATAAATATCAAATATACTGAGATGGACTCAACATACAAAAATTCAGCCAACCACATCATCGCTGAATCAAAAAACAACACCATAAATGTTGAAAACTCAAATTTAAAAGGTATCAACATAGGTACAGAGACAAACACAGGCACCGACGTAAATAGAAATCCACTAAATTTCGATCTAAATTTAAAATCATCTACCCTAGATGATATAAATCTCAACACTATCTACAAAACTCACGTAGTAGTCGAAGATACAAAGATAAATGGCAACTACCCAGAAAATGCCACAAAGTGGAATTTTGCAGATACAGATGATACTTTAGAGCTAAGATCAGGTACATTAAACGATATGACGGTTAATCTTGGCAACGGCGAAGACAAAGTCGTCGTCTCAAAAGCTATGAAGCTTGATGGCTACACTACGATAAATGGTGGCACTAGCTACGAGACCGATACACTTGTGATCGATGGCAATGTTGATTTTAATAAATTTAAGAGCTTTGAAGAGCTACAAGTGACTGGCAAAGAGAAGGTCAGCCTAAAACTAGAAGATCTATATGATATGCTTGACATTAAAAATGGCGATAGCAAACATATCTTGGCAGTTACGGAGGCAGCTGGCGGAGTAGAGTTAGCAGGCTTTAAGCTTTCAGACTACGCAAGAGGTCTAAAAGAAGGCTTTACAAGATATGAGGCCGACTTTGGTCTTCAAGATAACGGCAGATCTTATACTGTCAAAGGCTATATCGATGTAAAAAATGGTATCAATGTCGATCTTGGTGCTAAGCCAGAGCCTACGCCTGTTGAGCCAGTCGAGCCTGTAAATCCAGCTCCAGCCCCACAACCTGAGCCTCAGCCAGAACCTAAACCAGAACCTACGCCTGATCCAAATGGCAAAATAGTAAACGATCTAAGAGTAGAGACCATAACTAAAGAAGTTTCTGAAAAACCAGGAAATGACTCATATCTAGAGTATGGCATAAGAGCCAATGTAGATAAAGCAAACGCCGATAAAATGTTAAAAGTTTTTTTTGGCTTTGGCGGAAAGGCAGATCATGGTAAAGACTATGATAATGTTGAGTACTCAATCGATGGTAAGAACTGGGAGCTGCTACCATTAAAAGATTATAGCGCCACTATAAATGTAAAAGCAGGTGATATAAATAACCTAACCGTACGTGCAAGAGTACTGGACGATGACAGATTAAATGAAGGTAAGTTTGATCCTACAAATAAAATTTATAAAAATGCAGAAGGCATTGAGGGCAATGGCGAATATAAAGAAAGTGTCACTTTAATTGTTGAAGTAGATGACACTATCACATCAGCAGATGAGTATATCGTGGATAACGACAGAGAAGTAACTATACCTATAGGCTATCATAGTACAAATCCTTTTGATATAGAATTTGCAGGTGATGGTAGAAATATACTAAAAATAAAATATGGTCATTCTATCCTTGGAAGCTTAGATCAAGAAGGAACTAACAAGATAAATTTTGGTGACGAAAAACTTAGCGGAAAAGACGAATTAAGTGCTGAATCTGTAAATTTAATAAAAACTGATATCAATACTTATGGTGGTGATGATGTTATTAATATACGTAGCTCTTATAATATCAAAGAAGTAAATGTAGATATGGGTGCTGGCAATGATGTTTTAGGATTAAGCATTCTGGATAATTCTGTTGGCAAAATAGAAAATAGTAAATTTAAACTTGGTAGTGGTAGTAATACTGTAAATATCGGAGGTGCTGAACTAAAAGATGTGATCTTAGATATGTCATCAGATGACAAGGACGCGGTAAATACGATAAATTTTGATTTTGGTGATTATATGAACGTGATAGACAAACCTGTAAGATTTACTAGTACAACTCCAAAAGATGTTTATGATATCGATGTTTCATCTGCACACAATACTTTAAATTTGGGTTGGGCATACCTTGATGGTGTAACTATAGGTTCAAATCGCTCTGAAAAGGGTACATTAGATATAAAAGGAGATGTTGCTGACTTAAAGGGTGTAAATATCGAATCTGGAAACAACGAGACACATATAGACATTGACTATGCACGTATAAATTATAGAGCACCCGGTCAACCCGATCAAGAAGTTAAATCATCAGAGTGGAATTTAAGCCCTTATAATGATACTATCAAGATAGATGGCGGGTTTATAAATAAGCTAAAAGTAAATCTTGGAGCAGGCGACGATAATGTCTTTTTATCAATGAAAACAAACAACAGTAGTTTACAAATGGATGGTGGCGATGGCTATGATGTAGCTACAGTAGAAGCTAATATAGGAGGCTATAATAACAAATTTAAAGGTTTTGAAGAGCTAAGGATAACTGGCAATGAAGCTTATCGTATAGGTACGAAAAATGTATTTATAAATGATGTTTTGCAAGATGATAATAACCACACGATAGATGTCTATCTATCAAAGATCAGCCAAGCAAATGGTGGCGTAAAACTTTATGAAAAATATCATAAAGCTGATGGAGCAGAAGAGGGATATCAAAGGTATGAATTTAAAAATGAGAATTTTACCGATGATAACACAGGTGAAAAATATACTCAGACAATCCATGTAGATATAAAAAACGATATCCACGTCGATCTTTAAAATTTAGACCCTTTTTGGGTCTAAATTTCTTCTATATAAATTTACAAATATCTTTTATAAATTCTATTATTCTTTTAAAATTTACTACGATCAAATAAAACACTTATAACTTAAAATATCATTAATCAATTCTTATTAGAAAATTAAAATTCATATAAGCGTCATAGAAATATCATCTTTTAATTACAAAAAATTCTATAAATGTAACGTATAATAAAATAATATAACTATATTGTACCTAGGTACAATTTACAATTTCTTCTAATAGTTATAAAATAATGCCAAAATTAATTTAGCCCAAAAGGAATGAATATGGCAAAGAAATTAGGTACAATCAAGTCTATATCAGGTTCTGCTGAGGTTATCGCAGTAGATAAAAGTGGTAACCAAAGAGTACTAAAAGTTGGTGATAGCCTTTATGAAGGTGAGACGGTAAAAACAACTTCAGCTGATTCTAAGGTTGTGATAGCGACAAATAATGGAAAAGAGCTATCAATGATCGGTGAAGATACGCTAAGTCTCGATCCAAAGGCAACTGCTGCTGATTCACAAGTAGCAGCACTTCAAAAAGCATTGTTAAATGGTGCAAATTTAGAAGATCTAGAAGAGACAGCGGCTGGCGGTACGAGCGGTGGTCGTGCTGGCGATGGTATGAGTCTTGGCGAGACAAGATTTGAACATGGCGGACACTATTCAAATATAAATGCTAGCACAAGTGCTATCAATCCTTTAGGTGTTGCATCGTTTGCAGGCCCAGCTGAGGGTAAAAGCGGCGGTTTAGATAGCGGTCGTGGCGGTGATGATGGCTTTTATATAGATACAACTCCACCAAGAGTAATTATTGATGGCATCACTCCAGTTGATACAAACAACCCAGCTGATGGCAACCCAGATAAAGGTATCGTAAAAGGTCATTCAGATGAGCCAAATGCTCCAGTAGTTGTTACTGATAAGGACGGCAAAATAATTGGTACTGGCACAACTGATGATAAAGGAAATTTCGAAATCACTACTGATCCAATCAAACCAGGTGATAAAGTAAATGTTGAAGTAACTGATAAAGCTGGCAACAAAGGTAATGGTGAAGGAACAGCTGGTGATACAACTTATGTTGATACAACAGCTCCAAAAGTAGAAGTTGATCAAGTAACTCCAGTTGATACAAACAACCCAGCTGATGGCAACCCAGATAAAGGTATCGTAAAAGGTCATTCAGATGAGCCAAATGCTCCAGTAGTTGTTACTGATAAGGACGGCAAAATAATTGGTACTGGCACAACTGATGATAAAGGAAATTTCGAAATCACTACTGATCCAATCAAACCAGGTGATAAAGTAAATGTTGAAGTAACTGATAAAGCTGGCAACAAAGGTAATGGTGAAGGAACAGCTGGTGATACAACTTATGTTGATACAACAGCTCCAAAAGTAGAAGTTGATCAAGTAACTCCAGTTGATACAAACAACCCAGCTGATGGCAACCCAGATAAAGGTATCGTAAAAGGTCATTCAGATGAGCCAAATGCTCCAGTAGTTGTTACTGATAAGGACGGCAAAATAATTGGTACTGGCACAACTGATGATAAAGGAAATTTCGAAATCACTACTGATCCAATCAAACCAGGTGATAAAGTAAATGTTGAAGTAACTGATAAAGCTGGCAACAAAGGTAATGGTGAAGGAACAGCTGGTGATACAACTTATGTTGATACAACAGCTCCAAAAGTAGAAGTTGATCAAGTAACTCCAGTTGATACAAACAACCCAGCTGATGGCAACCCAGATAAAGGTATCGTAAAAGGTCATTCAGATGAGCCAAATGCTCCAGTAGTTGTTACTGATAAGGACGGCAAAATAATTGGTACTGGCACAACTGATGATAAAGGAAATTTCGAAATCACTACTGATCCAATCAAACCAGGTGATAAAGTAAATGTTGAAGTAACTGATAAAGCTGGCAACAAAGGTAATGGTGAAGGAACAGCTGGTGATACAACTTATGTTGATACAACAGCTCCAAAAGTAGAAGTTGATCAAGTAACTCCAGTTGATACAAACAACCCAGCTGATGGCAACCCAGATAAAGGTATCGTAAAAGGTCATTCAGATGAGCCAAATGCTCCAGTAGTTGTTACTGATAAGGACGGCAAAATAATTGGTACTGGCACAACTGATGATAAAGGAAATTTCGAAATCACTACTGATCCAATCAAACCAGGTGATAAAGTAAATGTTGAAGTAACTGATAAAGCTGGCAACAAAGGTAATGGTGAAGGAACAGCTGGTGATACAACTTATGTTGATACAACAGCTCCAAAAGTAGAAGTTGATCAAGTAACTCCAGTTGATACAAACAACCCAGCTGATGGCAACCCAGATAAAGGTATCGTAAAAGGTCATTCAGATGAGCCAAATGCTCCAGTAGTTGTTACTGATAAGGACGGCAAAATAATTGGTACTGGCACAACTGATGATAAAGGAAATTTCGAAATCACTACTGATCCAATCAAACCAGGTGATAAAGTAAATGTTGAAGTAACTGATAAAGCTGGCAACAAAGGTAATGGTGAAGGAACAGCTGGTGATACAACTTATGTTGATACAACAGCTCCAAAAGTAGAAGTTGATCAAGTAACTCCAGTTGATACAAACAACCCAGCTGATGGCAACCCAGATAAAGGTATCGTAAAAGGTCATTCAGATGAGCCAAATGCTCCAGTAGTTGTTACTGATAAGGACGGCAAAATAATTGGTACTGGCACAACTGATGATAAAGGAAATTTCGAAATCACTACTGATCCAATCAAACCAGGTGATAAAGTAAATGTTGAAGTAACTGATAAAGCTGGCAACAAAGGTAATGGTGAAGGAACAGCTGGTGATATGGACTTTAATGACAATGTAGCTCCAGATGCTCCAGTCATAACAGAAGTAACAGATAACGCATATGGCGGAATTGAAAATGGTGGAAATGTACTTGGCATAAATGACGGCTTTACAAATGATAACACTCCTACATTTAAAGGTACTGCTGAGCCTAATACAACTATCGTTCTTAAAAATGGTAACGATATTATTGGCAAAGACATCATTGTAAAAGCTGATGGAAGCTGGGAATTTACACCAAAAACTCCACTTGCTGATGGTGAGTACAATGTAGTAGCTATCGCAACTGATAAAGCAGGAAACGTTAGTGTTCCATCAAATGTTGCAACAATTAATATCGATACTCATGTAACTACTCCAGTTATTACAGAAATTATTGACGATGTAGCAGGTGGTATAGTAAATGGTGATGTCAAAAATGGTTTAACAAACGATAACACTCCAACACTAAAAGGTACAGCTGAGCCTGGTTCAACTGTTAAAGTTTGGATAGATGGCTTAAGTAAAGGTTCTCTTGTTAATGGTGAAGTTATTTATGATTGGACTACAATTACTAAGGAAGATGGCACTTGGGAATTTACAACACCTAAACTAAGTGATGGAAGTCATACATTTAAAGTTCAAACAACAGATAGAGCGGGTAATAATAGCCCAGAATCTAGTGTAGTTAGTGTAAATGTTGATACAACAATAGGCAATCCAAAAGTTAGATTTGTAGAAGATACAGATGGCAATGGTGTTTTAAGTGTTGCTGAAGTAGCTGCTATAAAAGATGGCAAAGCTCACTGGGTTATCGACATCCCAACAGATGGTAGCATAAAAGCTGGTGACGTGATCCAATCAATTGACGGCAAAGGCAATTGGGTTAAATTTGTTGAGATTACTGATGAGATGATCAAGGATGGTAGATTTGAAGCTACATTTAATGTTGATATCAATAAGCTAAAAGACGGCAAATATGAGACTCCAGAGTATAGATTTGCTGATGAAGCTGGCAATGTTAGTGAGTCGTCAAAAGCTAGCCTTACACTTGACAGCGAATTTAGCCGCCAACCAAGCAACCCATCTATCACATTCCCAGAAGATAATGATCCAAAAGATGGCAAAATCTCTGATAAAGAAAACAAAGCTGGTGACAATGACGCTGGTAAAACAACAGCTGAAATTTCTATACCAAAAGATGGCAGTGTAAAACCAGGTGATAAACTAGTTGTTACTGATGAAAACGGTAAACAAACTGAAAAAACAATTGAGCAAGGTGATATCGACAATGGTAACATCAAAGTTCCAGTTGATCTAAACCCAGGTAAAGACAATACCATAACAGCAGAGATCATCAATCCAAATAACCCTAATAACCCAGGCAAAGGCAAAGGTGTGATAGGTGAAGATAGTGAAAATACTAAAGCTCCAGAAGCTCCAGTAATCACTGAAGTAATTGATGATGTTAAGGGTGGTAAATTTAACGAAGATGTCAAAGGCGGCCTAACAAATGATAGTACTCCAACTATCAAAGGTACTGCAAAAGCTGGATCAAAAGTAGAAATTTATGATGATGGCAATAAGATAGGTGAGACAATAGCTAAACTTGATGGTTCATGGGAATTTACAACTCCAGAGCTTACTAAACAAGGCGAGCATAAATTTACAGCAACTGCTGAGAATACATTTGGTAAGAGTGGCTTAAGCAATGAAGCTACAATTGATCTTGATACAATAGCTCCAGTTATCAAAGAGGTTGCAATAACTCCAATCGATACTGCTGCTAAAGCCGATGATACAGCAGAAGCAACTCTTATAGTAGGTGTTACAGATACTCCTCATGCTACTGTTATAGCTAAAGATAAAGATGGAAATTTCTTGGGTAGAGCCGACGCTAATGATAAAGGTGGCTTTGTTATAGATGCTAAACCTGTTAATCCGGGCGATAAAGTGGTCTTTGAAGTGACTGATAAAGCTGGCAATACTAGTGAAAGTGAATTTAAAGCTGGCGATTTAACTCATCCAAATGATCATACAGCTCCAAAAGTAGATATCGATACTGTAACTCCAGTAGATGAGACTAATCCATCAGATGGTACTCCAGATAAAGGTATCGTAAAAGGTCATTCAGATGAGCCAAATGCTCCAGTAGTTGTTACTGATGAAAATGGTAAAACAATAGGTACTGGCACAACTGATGACAAAGGAAATTTTGATATCACTACTAGCCCAATCAAACCAGGTGATAAAGTAACAGTTGAAGTAACTGATAAAGCTGGCAACAAAGGTAAAGATACTGAAACTGCTGGTGATATGGATATCATTCATAAAGATCTTCCAGAAACTCCAGTAATAACTGATGTAATCGATGATGTTAAGGGCTATGGAGAAGATACTAAAGTGGGCAATGTTCTTGATGTTGAAGGTCATTTAACAAACGATAAAACTCCAACTATCAAGGGAACTGCAAAAGCTGGATCAACAGTTGTAATCTATGACAATGGTGTTGAGATCGGTAAAATAGAAAACGCAGATGCCAACTGGGAATTTACAACTCCAGTACTTACTAAACAAGGCGAGCATAAATTTACTGCAACTGCTGAGAATAAATTTGGTAAGAGTGCACCAAGTAATGAAGCTACAATTGATCTAGACTCAATCGCTCCAAAACTTGACAATGTTAAAATCACTCCTATCGATAATAATAGCAAAGCCGATAACACAGCAGATATAACTATGGGAACAGGTCATACAGATACTCCAAATGCTGAGATATTATTTAGAGATGAAAACAACAACATTATAGGAAAAGGTCACGCTAACAGTACAGGTGACTTCTTAATTCAACTAGATAAAGCTGTTCAGCCAGGTACTCCAGTATTTGTCCAAGCAATAGATAAAGCTGGTAACGCAGGTACAGATAGAGTTGTAGCTAGTGATATGGAACATCCAAACGATCATACAGCCCCATCAGAGCCAGCTATCACATTTGTTGAAGATGTAAATCCAAAAGATGGCAAACTAAATAAAGCTGAAAACAGCAGTGATGGTGATAACGCTAATACAACAGCTAAAATTTCTGTCCCAACAGATGCAGTAGTAGGCGATGTGATCAAATACACTGTAAATGGTGGCACAGAGCAGTCTCATACTATAAGTGTAGCTGATAAAAATGTTGGTCATGTAGAAATAAAAGTACCAGTAACTGATGGTCAAACTTCAAGCGTAACAGCTAAGATCGTTGATCAAGCTGGTAATGCAAGCAAAGAAGTATCTAGCAGCATAGACTCAGACTTTACAGCTCCAAATGTCAAGATCACAGGAATCATTGATAACGTAGAAGGTGGTGTATATAAAGGCAATGTTGCAGGTACTAACACAAACGACAACAAGCCAACTATAAAGGGTACAGCTGATGCAAATCAAGAAGTAGTCCTTTATGATAACAATAAAGAGATGGGTAGAGTTACAGCTGACAAAGATGGCAACTGGGAATTTAAACCAAGCGACTATAAAGAGCCACTAGCAGATCTTGTTGGCCGTGTTCACGTTATAAAAGCAGTAGTGACAGATGCAGCTGGCAACACTAGCGAAGCAACTTCTGCACTAGAAGTTGATACAACTATCGGTGCTCCAAAAGTATCTATAAAAGAAGATGCAGATCACAATGGAGTTCTAAGCGTAGAAGAAGCTAAGAATTTAAAAGATAGTAAGATCCACTGGGAAGTAGAGATACCAAAAGATGGTACTGTAAGCGCAGGTGATGTTCTTCAAGTACTTGGAAAAGATGGTAAATGGAAGACCGAAAAAGTCTTATCAAATGATGATCTAGGTAAAAGCTTTGAATACGAAGCAACTTTATCAGGAAAACACTTCGAAAGCCCAAGCTATAGAATAGTCGATCTAGTTGGTAACCAAAGCACAGCTATACATGCTAACGTACAACTTGACAGCGAATTTAGCCGCCAACCAAGCAACCCATCTATCACATTCCCAGAAGATAATGATCCAAAAGATGGCAAAATCTCTGATAAAGAAAACAAAGCTGGTGACAATGACGCTGGTAAAACAACAGCTGAAATTTCTATACCAAAAGATGGCAGTGTAAAACCAGGTGATAAACTAGTTGTTACTGATGAAAACGGTAAACAAACTGAAAAAACAATTGAGCAAGGTGATATCGACAATGGTAACATCAAAGTTCCAGTTGATCTAAACCCAGGTAAAGACAATACCATAACAGCAGAGATCATCAATCCAAATAACCCTAATAACCCAGGCAAAGGCAAAGGTGTGATAGGTGAAGATAGTGAAAATACTAAAGCTCCAGAAGCTCCAGTAATCACTGAAGTAATTGATGATGTTAAGGGTGGTAAATTTAACGAAGATGTCAAAGGCGGCCTAACAAATGATAGTACTCCAACTATCAAAGGTACTGCAAAAGCTGGATCAAAAGTAGAAATTTATGATGATGGCAATAAGATAGGTGAGACAATAGCTAAACTTGATGGTTCATGGGAATTTACAACTCCAGAGCTTACTAAACAAGGCGAGCATAAATTTACAGCAACTGCTGAGAATACATTTGGTAAGAGTGGCTTAAGCAATGAAGCTACAATTGATCTTGATACCAAGACTGAAAAGCCAGTTATTAAAGAGATCATTGATAATGTTGAAGGTGATACAGGTGATATAAGTTCTAAAAATAACTGGACAAATGACAATACCCCAACACTAAAAGGTAGTGCTGAGGCTGGTGCAACCGTCGATATCTATGTAGATGGCAAAAAAGCTGGTAGTGTAGAAGCCAATGATAAAGGTGAGTGGGAGTACACAACTGGTAAACTAAGTGACGGCGACCATAAATTTTATGTGGAGGCAACAGATAAAGCTGGCAATGCAAAAGAATCAGATGTTGAAGCTATAAAAGTAGATACCAATCCAGGTCAAGTAGTAATCACTAGCGTAACAGATGACAACGGTGTTGACGCTCTAAACGGTGCTTATGATGGTGCTACAACAGATAACACTCCAACTATAAACGGCTTTGCAGAGCCTTACTCAACTGTAACTGTTAGCGTAAAAGATAGCAATGGCAAGGTAGTTTGGAGTGGTGAGGTTTATGTAACAGATGAGCATGGTGACTGGTCTATCACATTAGATAAGCCACTAAATGATGGTGACTATACAATAGAAGCTACTATGCAAGACTATGTCAAAAACCCAGTTCAAAACTCAAACGTTGTAAGCTTAACAGTTGATACTGCAACAGATATACCAGAGATCAAAGAGATCGTTGATGATGTAGCTGGTGGTATAGTAAACGGTGATGTCAAAAATGGACTAACTAATGACAATACCCCAACTCTAAAAGGTAGTGCTGAAGCTGGTGCAGATATAAAAGTATTTATTGATGGCAAAATCGCAGGTACTACAAAAGCAGGCTTTGATGGCAGCTGGGAATTTACTCCTAGAACTAAACTTGGCGACGGCGAGCATAAATTTGTTGTAGAAGCGACTGATAAACTAGGACATAGTGCTAAATCTGTCGAAGCAAGCGTAGATGTTGATACAACTATTGGTGAGCCTAAGATAAAATTTGTTGAAGATATTAATGGAGATGGCAAACTTAGCACAAATGAGCTTCCTGCTGTTGGTTTAACTGATGGCAAGCTTCATTGGGTAGTTGAGATACCAAAAGATGGTACTGTAAAAGCTGGTGATACTCTTCAAGTATATGGAACAGACGGTAAATGGAAAGATGTAGTAACACTAAGTGACGCTGATATAAGAGAAGGCTCATTTACAAGTAGTGAATTTAGCAAGAATATATCAGAGATGGGTCGTGGATTTGTAAGCCAACCATATAGATTTGTTGATCCTGCTGGCAATGAAAGCCGTGGCATACTTGAAAGTATAAAACTTGATGCTACTGCACCTAAAGCTCCAGTCATCACTGATGCGATAGATGATGTCAAAGGTGGTAAATTTAACGAGAATGTTCTTGGTGTAAATAAAGGCCTAACAAATGACAATACTCCAACTATCAAAGGTACAGCAGAGGCAAATGCTAAGGTAGAAATTTACGACAATGGTAATAAGATCGGTGAAACAAGAGCCGATAGTGATGGCAAGTGGAGCTTCACGCCAAACGGAAGCGTAACTCTTCCTGATGGTGAGCATAGCATAACTGCGGTTGCTGTAAATGTTATCGGAAGAAGCCCAGCTAGTGCTGAAGCTAAGCTAATGGTAGATACTGTAACACCTAAGCCAACAATTGATGCAATCATTGATAACAAAGAGGGTGGTAAATTCCATGAAGATGTTAGAGATGATGTAACAAATGATAATAGACCAACATTCAAAGGTAGCGCTGAGGCTAATGCGACAGTTGAACTCTTTGATAATGGTAAGAGCATGGGAACAACAAAAGCAAATGATAAAGGAGAATGGACACTAAGACCTGCAGAACCAATGCCTGATGGAAAACATGAGATAGTTGCAAAAGCAACTGACCTAGCAGGAAACGAAAACTGGTCTAAGGGAGCATATTCAAAAGTAGATACAGATGCTGGTACTGTTGAGATCACGGCTGTTATCGATGATGTCAAAGGTGGCAAATTTAATGAGAACGTTCTTGGTGTAGATGGTGGCTTGACAAACGATAGTACTCCAACTATCAAAGGTACTGCAAAAGCTGGATCAAGGGTTGAAATTTATGACAATGATAAGTATATAGGTAGCACAATCGCAGATAGCGACAATGGTACTTGGACATTTACAACACCAACTCTTACTGAGCAAGGTGAGCATAAATTTACAGCTAAAGCTATTAATCAAAATGGTACCACTAATCCAAGCAATGTGGCAAAAATCATTCTTGACACTGATATTGATATCAAATTGACAGAGGTTACTCCAATAGCTGAAGGAACAACTCCTGGTGCACATATAAGTACGCCAACTATTATCATGAATGCAATTAGCAGAGGTAATCATATTCCGACTACAACTGGCGATGACTACGTAAAAGTAAAAGGTTCGGTAAATAATCGTGCTAATATCAATCTATGCGATGGTAATGATACTTTAGAAATCGGTGGTGTAGTTATGGATGGTGTAGTTATTAATGCTGGTAGAGGAAACGACAAGGTAACCATAGGCAAATACCTAAAAGAATCTTTTGTTAATCTAGGTGAAGGTGGAGCCAATATAGTTAGAACCCGCATCGCTGGCATATCAGACGAGATTAATGCCGCATTTATAATTAAAGATAAAAACGGCTTGAAAATTGGTGATGGCAAAACTGATGCTGATGGTAAATTTGATATGTTTATCGACAAAGCTATCAAACCTGGCGAGAAATTAAGTGTAGAGATAGTCGATGCAGCTGGCAATAAAGCTAGTGATAGCAAGGCAGCTAGCCACATAGAAGTAAGCGGAGTACGCTACTATGATAACGAGCTAGATGTTGGTACAAACATACATGCTGCTGCTGTTTTAGCTGGAAATGGTAATGACTTAGTAGTTGTTGGCGAGAAAGGCAAACCAGATGGCTATATAACAGTAAATTCTAAGATAGATCTAGGTGAAGGAGATAATGAGATCAGAGTTCGTACAAATATAGATCACTCTGAGATCAAAACTGGTAGTGGTGATGATATAGTGACTACTGGACTAAAAGGCAATGGTTTTGGCTATATAAACAATGAATCTAAGATTGATCTAGGAGATGGTAACAATAAACTAACTGTTGGTACAAATATTGATCACTCTGAGATCAAAACTGGTAGTGGTGATGATATAGTCAATGTTGGTGTAAATGGCATCGATGGTTATATAACAGGACACTCTAAAGTTGAACTAGGTGCTGGCAATGATTTACTTAACATTCGTACAAATATTGATTGCTCAACTGTTGATACTGGCACTGGTAATGACGTAGTAAAAGTTGGTGGTTATATCCATAGCTCTAAAGTCGATCTAGGCGCAGGAGACGATACTTTATCTATTGGTAAAGTAGACCTAAATAATAGCAAAGTAGATGGTGGAACTGGTTATGATAAGTTAGTATTAGAAAATCCTGACAAGTCTGTAAACCTAAGTGATATCTCAAAATTTGCTAAGAATTTTGAAGAGCTTGATATATCTGGTGCTAAAAACACTACTCTAAAAGTTGGCATCAAAGATGTCTTAGATATGACTGATGATAAACATACGCTAAAAATCACAGGCGATAAAGGCGATGTAGTTGATCTAAAAGAGGATGTTAAAGGCAGCGGATGGCATCAAGGTGCTTCAGAAGATGGTTACACAACATACACAAACAACACCGTAACTATTCAAATCAAAGACGAGATCCACGTTATCTAGTCTAAAAATATAAGCAGGGCAGGGAGTCTGCCTTGCTTTGAATTTGTTTGCGGTGAAGGGAGTTTGTGTGCAAAGCGAGAAGACAAAAAATTTACTCGATGAAGTAAATGAAACAATAGATTTTATATTTAGAACCTGTAACAGAAATGGCGGCACGAAGAAGGCTTTAGAAGATAAAAAGCTAAGTAGAGAAATTTTAAAAGATAAATTTCAATCGATCTTTTCAAAATTTGGCCAGATAGATGAGGCTAGTTTTAAGAGTGCGATCCTCGCAAATGAGGAAGCAAAAGAGCTAAACGAGATAGCGATGGCTCTTGAGATAGACAAAGATGTAAGCTTGCTAGAGCTAGAGCGAGCGATAAATTTTGACCTAACTAGCGTCAAAGAAGAAATTTATAAATTTCAAAACAATATCCGATAAAAATGGTGTGAGAGGGGGTCTCACACCAAACTTTCAACTAATAATTAAACACTTCAGGATCAATAACCATCGCTCTATAAGCGACATCATCTCTTGATGCAGAATCCACATCCATTTCAAATTTTATATCATTTGTCTTTGGATCGATTTCGACTAAGACCATTTTGATAGTCTTGTCAGGACGTAGTAAATTTACATTTGAGCTTGAGATAAAGTAGGTGCTTTTATCCTTTTGCCACTCAACGTTGCTAGTGACTGCACTATAAAAGTCAAATCCACGCTCCTTGCCAAACTGCCAAGTCTGCTCAACCGTGCCCTTTTTCTCATCTATCTTGTATTCAACCGCGCGGGAGTATTTGTCCTCTTTAAAAGCTGGCTGCTCCATACCTCTGCCATCGCCATTGTCAAAGACACTTATATGTTTTATGTCGCCCTTGTTTTCATATCTTGGCGTTAGCCATGCGGTGTGCTGTGTCCATGACCAGTCAAATTCGCCCTCGCATTTTGAGTTTTCACATTTTATTTTATTGCCTTTGCTATCAACTGGAGTTAGCACTTTTGCTTTAAAGTCCTCGCTCCAGCCCTCGGGTGAGGCTAGTATCCATTTTACTTTCTTGTCGCGTCCTATCTTTACGATGCCTTGGTGGCGAAGCGAAAGGATGATGCTATCATCGCTCTCATCGTATGAGATAGAATTTACATGCGCCCAGTTTCTGCCTGTGCCAGTGGAGGTGACATCGCCAAATGGCTGATCGTCGCTTATCTTGATCTCTTTTGCGTCCATATCGATGTTTAGGCAAACAGCCCTAGCATCAAGCGCCTTTATGAGGTTGCTACGATAAACATTGTTACCAAAAATTTCATTTAGATCCCACTCTTCTACCACCTTGCCGGTGTTATCGACCTCGATGATGTGGTCTCTTATGGTGTGAGAAATTTTGCCGTTTTTGTGGTGGTAGTTGTATTTTGCTACCCTAAGAAGCGCGTGATCATCTTTTAGTGGCATCACCTCGTGGCTTAGATCGATGTAGCCTCTAGGTAGTGGGCGGTTGTAAATTTCTTTTCCCATTAGATCATATCTAAGATATCTTTGAGCCATGCCAAAGCTGATGTCGCCGTTTTTGAGCTGATGAAAGCCCATCATCATACCCCCATCCATCACTCTTCTCTCGCTGCGGTCGTAAAATTTCTGATAGTCAAGATACCATCTGACCTCGCCCTTGGTATCTACGATGTAGTTTTCGGTAAAGTCGTTCCAGCTAGCAGCTCCGCCATTTTTCCAATCAAGCGGTTTATAGACGCTTGTTATTGTGTTGTTTATGAGATAGAGCCTGTTTTTAAAGGCAGGATCTACCTTTTTGACGTGAGTTTTTTGCATGTGTGAGAACCTAAAATCACGGCTATATGTGACGATCGGTTGGGCGTAAATTTTATATGTTTCTACCTTTTTAGCTCCGTTAAATGTATAACTAAGCTCGACCTCGTTTAGATAGTCAGGATAAAGTCCCCAAATAGGCACGCCATCATGCGTGAGCAAGGCATGCTCTGAGACGTTGTAGTCGATATCTATGCCGCCATCTGGCTTGCCCTTTACTTTGACGTGGATATCTTTGATGTCCTTGCCAGCTCTATCGATGATAGCAGTTAGTGGCGATACGTCGTAGGGGTTTATAAAGACTGAGCCAAGCTCTCCTTGAACCTTTACTTGATGAGCCAAGACTCCAGCATTTAGTGGAGCACTAAAGCCAAAACCACTCACCAAAACAGCCGCAAGGGCAACAGAACCTAAGAAATTCTTGCTCATTTTTCGCTCCTTCTGTAGAAATTTAATGATATCTTACCCCACAAATTTCACACAAAACTAACGCTTATATGAAAAGAGGCTTAAGTAAATTTATAAAGAAGTTGTTTTAAGAGGTAAAAATAAAAAGAAGAATTTAGGAGCAAATGCCCCTAAATTTTAGTTATTTGCGTCAAATTTCTTGAGAGAAAAGAGAACAAATTTGTAGCTAATAAATAGCGTTACTGGCCAAAGTATCAAAAAAATTCCTGCTTCTAACATCTTTTATCCTTAGTATGCGTGATGATCGTTTTTGATCTCATCTTGCGTGATCTTCTTGCTATCTATCGCTCTCCAGACGATGAAGATATAAGCAAGCACTACTGGCACTAGCAAGCTAACATAGGCCATAACGCCAAGTGTGTAGTGGCTAGAGCTTGCATTTTTGATAGTTAGCGAGCTAGAGAGGTCGCTAAATGACGGATAAAATGCAGTGCCATTTAGTCCTGTTATCAAAAATAGCGCGGTCACAGCAAGCGTTACGCCAACGCCGTAAGCAAAAATTCCGCGGATGCTTTTTGTAAATGCTCCTTGGAAAATTCCAACAAGCACCAAAAGCACGCCAACAAGTAGTAGCACGCCAGCGACAGGCATCTCGATCAAATTTATAGCGTATTTGTAAGCAACAAGGCTAACTACGCCGTTTGCGTCGTATGCAAAGCCATCTTTTGTAAGTATCCAAGCAAGAAAGCCTAGGAAAAATGGCAAGAATAGCACGGTGTTGATAATTAGCTGTTTTCTAGCGTTTTGTATAAATTCGCCATCAGCGATGTTGTTTATAAGATATAAGCAGCCACCTACGCGAGATAAGAAAAACATAGCTATACCAAGTAAGTATAAGTAAGGATTTGCCAATGCTTCAAGACCGCGAAATGGAGTCTTCCACTCGACAAAGTTGTGCTCATTTAGCACAAAGTCGCTGCCACTAAAAAATGTACTAACCGCCATACCGATAAGTATAACGCCAAGTGAGCCATTTATGAAAAGGAAAATTTCATAAGTTCTAGCTCCTAAGAAGTTATCAGGCTTTTTGCGGTACTCGTAGCTTACAGCTTGGATGATAAAGCAAAACAAAATAGCCAGCCAAACCCAGTAAGCGCCGCCAAAACTAGTAGCATAAAATAGCGGGAACGCCGCAAAGCACGCGCCGCCAAACATAACAAGCGTCGTAAATGTAAGCTCCCATTTTCTACCGATAGAATTTATGAGCATATCTTTTTTAAGCTCGTCCTTGCCAAGGCTAAAGATGAGCGACTGGCCGCCTTGAACGAACATCATAAAGACCAAAAGTCCGCCAAGAAGGCTAACTATAAACCACCAATAAATTTGTAAATTTTCTAAGCTTAAACTATGCATGATCGTTAAATCCTATCTTTATTTGCTTAAGCATGATCTTGATCTCGGCTATCAGCAAGACCGTAAATAAAACAGCAAATAATATAAATGAAATTTTGACATTTGAGTCAGATAAATTTGTAGCTCCTACGCCAACGGTCATGAGATCTTGTATCGCCCATGGCTGACGGCCGACCTCTGCTACTATCCAGCCAGCCTCAGCTGCGATGTAGCCAAGCGGTATGGTAAAGAGGCAGATCCACAAAAATGCTCTTATGTTTTCAAATTTATATTTTCTTGAGAGATTTAGATAAAGAGTGATAGCAAAAAGAGCTATGAAGTAAGTGCCAAGTGCGACCATGATGTGGAAGCTATAAAATGTAAGTGCAACTGGTGGCACAGCATCTTTTGCGTCCTTAAGATAGCCATATCCTAAGAAATTTAGGTTGCTCTCTAAATTTGAAAGTGAGCTCTTCATCAAGCTCTCGTCATTTGCTTTTTTAGCCTCTTTGTAGTTTTTAAGAGCTTCGATAGCTACTTTGCCCTTTGCCATCTTCTCTTCTACGCTTATTAGATTGTGCTCGCTGTTGCCATAAAGTAGGTCGTTTATGCCTGGTGTAAATGAGTCAAGCTCTCTGTTTGCCATGATACCTAGTGCGTAAGGCACCTTTATCTCAAGTAAAAATGGCTCAGTGTCATCGCCAAGCTTTTTAGCTGGGTTTAAAATGCCAGCTGCAACTAGGCCAGCGTTTTTCTCGCCTTTGTAAAGTCCCTCCATGGCTGCAAGTTTCATAGGCTGCTTTTGAGCTGCAAGATATGCGCTCTCATCGCCACTAAGTAGCAAAAATGCCGAAGTGATAAGACCAAATGCACTAGCAACGACGATGCTTTTTTTAGCAAGCAAGATGTGGCGTTTTTGGATCAAAAACCAAGCTGAAATTCCTATCACAAAAAGAGCTGAGATAGTGTAGCCACTAGTTACTGTGTGTAAAAATTTAGTGATACCAACTGGATTTAGCGCGACTTCGAAGAAATTTTCCATCTCCATTCTAGCGGTATCTGGGTTAAATTTCATGCCTATTGGATACTGCATCCAGCCATTTGCGATCAAGATCCAAAGTGCGCTTAAATTTGAACCGATCGCAACAAGCCAAGTTGAAAATAGGTGAAATTTCTTGCTAACTTTATCCCAGCCAAAAAACATAATGGCAAAAAATGTACTCTCCATGAAAAATGCTAGCAAGCCTTCAATCGCAAGTGGAGCGCCGAAGATATCGCCGACAAACCAGCTATAATTCGCCCAGTTTGTACCAAACTCAAACTCCATGATGATGCCAGTTGCCACACCGATAGCGAAATTTATACCAAAGAGCTTTAGCCAAAATTTCGTTATCTCAAGCCAGGCCTTATCGCCAGTTTTGACATATATCGTCTCCATAATGGCGATGATAAAACTTAGCCCCAACGTAAGCGGGACAAACAAAAAGTGGTAAATGGCAGTCAGCGCAAACTGAGCCCTAGACCAATCAACAAAATCCATCTCAGACATTTTATTCCTTTATTAAATTACGAATTACAAATTCGCTTTTTTCTTCGTCAGTTTGAAATTTGGTATTAAGAGTCTCATTAAAGAAAAAGAGCTTTAAAACCCCAAACATAATAATAAGCTTTATCGCTATAAGCAACAATAATTTTTTTCTTAATCTCATATTTTTAAACCACCCATAAAAAACTCTATTTTTGAAGTAGTATTAAATTTTCTCATTTGCCTTCACAAAATATTGCTATTGCAAAATATTATCAAAATCTGAAATAAATTCATCAAAATCTGATGTAGTTGCACTTTTGTCAACAGTTTCTGTGAATATATTGCCATCGTCTTTTGATATTGGCTTAAAGACATCTATAATTGATTGCCCTGCGTTTTTACTAAAATCACCAAATTCGTCTCCGATGACCCTTTCAGTAAAAGCTGAGACAATACTGTCAAAATAGCTCTCATCTTTCTTTTCTGACTCTAAATTCTCTTTATTTATAAATTTATCAAGCTCAGGCATATTTTCTGAATTAACAAAGTTTATTATATCGCTCTCGCTACTAATGTCCTTACTATATCTACCCTTTGTATAGACAGAAAACTCATAATTAACTCTGGCACTATTGCCTTTAAAGACATTAACGTTAAAAAAACAACCATCGTCATAAAGAGATGATATGTCTATATTGTATTGCTCCCTAACAGCCTTTTTAAAGCGACTTAATTTCATAGCAAAGTTAGAATCATATACTAAAACATAAACCCCGTTAGGGAAGTCGCTGGTAGAGTTAAGTAGATCTACCACTATATAGTTTGTAATATATGATTTTATACCATCAGCACAATATGGACAGTCAAGGCCACTGCAAACAACTTCGCTACCATTTGGCAACTTATGTCTTTTTATCGACCTATCAAAAGCATAGTTTGTTCCTTCGTCGATAGCATGTGGTAAGAGCCTAATTGTATAAATTTGCTCTTTACTACGAACCTTTTGTTTTTTTGCTGTACTATTGTCACATTTGAGATTTAAAAAGTTAATATCTTTCATTACTTTCCTAACTCATTACTTGCCTCTTGTTTCTAATAGCTGATAGATTTTACTGCTAATTACTATAAAAGGCAGATAAAACAAATCATATTTGTTAGATCCTGTTCGGATAATCTTACCGCATATCCTTTAAGCTTTTACTATTGCTTAAAAACAACGCTAAATACTTGTGTAACTAACTTTAGTTATATAGCACACAAGCTTTGGTGGCTCTAAATTTTACTTCATAGATTTGTTGCCACTAGAAGCAATATTAATTACATATAGTAATCAAATTTTAGAAAAGCCTTTTATCCTCTATCATAACGGCCAATTTTTATTATCTTTTAAAAACTCTCTTGTATATTAAGATGGTATATGTCTTGAAAATATATAATCTTTATATAAAGAGATGAAGTTTTTAAATATTTTTTAATCATGATGTCGAAGTCTATAACAAAAAAACTTAAAGAATAATTTTTAAAAATTGCACGATTAATGCCTTACTAAATATTTAAGGGGTATAATCGGCAGATTAAAAAATAACTAAAGTTAAGGAAATTTGATGGCAAAAGAGACGAAGTATATTTTTATCACAGGCGGCGTTTTAAGCTCACTTGGAAAAGGCATCGCAGCTGCGTCTATCGCGACATTACTTAAAAATTCTGGCTTAAAGGTGAGCGTTTTAAAAGCTGACCCATATATCAACGTAGATCCAGGCACGATGAGCCCGCTAGAACACGGCGAAGTCTTCGTCACAGATGATGGCGCTGAAACAGACCTAGACCTTGGTCACTACGAGAGATTTTTAGATGAGAGCCTAAGTCAGGATAATAACTTCACAACAGGCAGAGTTTATAGCTCGGTTATCGAAAAAGAGCGCCGTGGCGACTACCTTGGAAAGACTATCCAAGTGATCCCTCACATCGTTGGCGAGATCGTTGATCGTATCAAAAAAGCAGGCGAAGGCAAAGATGTACTCATTGTTGAGATAGGCGGAACTGTTGGCGACATCGAGGGACTACCATTTTTAGAGGCGATAAGGGCGCTAAGAGTAGAAGTTGGTAAAAAAAGAGCGCTAAATATCCACCTAACACTCGTGCCATTTATCAAAGTAGCTGGTGAACTAAAAACAAAGCCAACTCAGCACAGCGTAGGCGAGCTAAGACGCATCGGCATAACCCCAGATATCATCATCTGCAGATCTGAAATGCCACTAAACCGCGAGCTAAAAGATAAGATCGCAGCAAGCTGTGGTGTTGAAAAAAACTGCGTCATAGAGAGCTTAGATAGTGCAAGTATCTATCAAATCCCACTTTCATTTTTAAAGCAAGATATATTAACGCCGATCGCTGAAAATTTAGGCTTTGGCGAGCTAAAACCAGACATGGCAAACTGGGATAGTCTAGTAAAAAGGATCATCGCTCCAACAAACGAAACAACAATCGCCTTTGTAGGCAAATATATCGATCTAAAAGAGAGCTATAAGAGCCTAACCGAGGGCATCATCCACGCTGGAGCAAATTTGGACGCTAGGGTAAATTTACGCTGGATAGATAGCGAAAAGATAGAAGAGAGTAATGTAAATGAGCTTTTAAAAGATGTGGATGGTATCTTAGTAGCTGGTGGCTTTGGCGAAAGAGGCGTTTTAGGCAAGATGCAAGCCATAAAATTTGCTCGTGAAAATAAGATCCCATATCTTGGAATTTGCCTTGGTATGCAGCTGGCACTAATCGAGTTTGCAAGGGATGTTTTGGGCTTAGAGGATGCAAATTCTATGGAATTTAACAAAGAGTGCAAAAATCCTATCATCTATCTAATAGATAGCTTCATCGATGCCCACGGCAAAAAGCAAATAAGAACGCACACAAGCCCACTTGGCGGCACTATGAGGCTAGGTGCTTATAACTGCGACATCAAGCCAAAGACACTTTTGGCTGAAATTTATGGCAACGCAAAGAGTGTAAAAGAGCGCCACCGCCACCGCTACGAGGCAAATCCAAAATACAAAGATGTCTTTGAAAAGGCTGGTCTAATAGTAAGTGGCGAAAGCGACGGACTAGTAGAGGCGATCGAGCTAAAAGGCCATCCGTGGTTTGTAGGCGTGCAGTGTCACCCTGAATTTACTAGCCGCTTAACTAGACCAAATCCTGTGATACTAGGCTTTATAAAAGCAAGCTTAGCTAATCACGTAAAATGATAAATTTGGCAAGCTTTTTTGCCAAATTTTCTCTTTAAATTTCTCTCAAATTTATATTAAAAATAAAAGTAAACGTATTATTGATAAAATTTAAATCATTTAAGTATTTTTTAATCTTGCTAAACATACAATGCTTACGCAATCATTTATAAAGGAGAAAAAATGAAAAATTGCGTTTTAAAAAGTGTTTTAGCACTTTCACTTGCTGGCTCATTTGCTTTAGCACAAGGTGGATTTGTCGGAGTTGAGGGCGGCTATGATTTTAGCTCAAAGCTAAAAGACAATGATGGTCTTAGTTTTAAGGATAATAGACCAAATCTTGGCATCAAAGGCGGTTATGACTTTGACGTAGCTAGAGTTTATGGTGGATACTTCTATCATACAGAGGCAAAAGATAACTTTAACTATACTGATAATGGCGTAAAACACGATGTTAGTATAAAATGGACAACACATAAATTTGTAGTAGGTGGTGATTATACTCCAGCTATAACAGATAACTTTAAGTTAATAGCAGGCTTATATACTGGTATTTCAGTTGTAAATTTTAAAGCAAGACTTTATACAAATACACTTAAAGCGACTTATGATACAACAAAGGCTGGTTGGCTAGTTGGCACAAGACTTGGTGCAGAGTATAGCTTTGATAAAAATAATGCACTTGAATTTGGTATAAAAGCAGATAGATCTTGGTATAGCACTGATGAAGATCTTGATAATCTTAAATCAACGGATATCGGCGCTTATCTAGGCTACACATATAAATTTTAATTTTTGGGGTCTTATGACCCCTTATTTTTACTTAAAATTTCTCTCGTTTTTTACCTCAAATTTACAATGGCTAATTTATAAAGAGTATCAATTTAACAAAAGTTTTTTGCCCTAAAAATCTTACTTTCAATGAAAATTATAAGAAATTAAATTTCAAAAAGATATAATCAAAGCATTCAAAATAAAGACGAAAGATTACGATGAAAAAAAAGCATTTTTGTTGCCAAATTTTTGGCAGTTTGGGCGTAAATTTAAGTGAGCAAATAGCATTAGTAAAAGTTGGCAGGGCGTCAAAAAGTCCTTGCCAAAGCTATGTTAACTAAAGAGGATATTAGGAATTTACTAGCACGTAGATTTTGTAACGACATACACAAAAAACTTAGTGAAATTCCAACGCCAAGCGCTCTAAAGGATATCTACAAAGGCGCTAATCGCATCAAAGAAGCGATCGAGAGAAACGAACACATCGCTATTGTTGGCGATTATGACGTTGATGGCGTGGTTTCAAGTGTGATTTTAGCCGAGTTTTTTGATGATCTTGGCGTAAAAAACTACCTAGTAAAGATCCCAAACCGTTTTAAGGACGGATATGGCTTAAACCCTGAGATCATCGACGAGCTGGCAAGCGATGTAAGTCTAATAATCACCGTCGATAACGGCATCTCAGCCAATGAGGCAGCTAGCATCTGTAAAGAAAAAGGCATCGATCTCATCATCACAGATCACCACATGCCACCAACCGTTCTGCCTGAAGCCTACGCCATAATCAATCCAAAACAAGAGGACTGCAACTTTCCAAATATCGAAATTTGCGGTGCTGAAGTGGCTTGGTATTTGGTTGGAGCGCTAAAGGATGTTTGCAAGCTAAACTACGATATGAGCAAGTTTTTAGAGCTTTTAGCCATCGCGATAATAGCTGATATGATGGAGCTAAGAGATATGAACAGGATGCTTGTTCGCATGGGTATTTGCAAGTTAAATGCCTCGAAGCGCTCGGCATTTTGCGTCATAAAAGAGTTTTACGGCAAGGATAAATTTGAGTGCGATGATATTAGCTTTCTTATAGCGCCTCTTATAAATTCAGCCGGACGCATGGACGATGCGATGAATTCATTTAACTTCTTGCGTGCAAAGAGCATCGAAGAGGCTTACAACTACCTTGATACGATCATTGAGTTTAACAACTCCAGAAAAGAGGAGGAGCGCCAACTCTTTGAGTGCTCACTAAAGGACGTAAAAGAGGACGATGAGGTCATCATCACTTGGGGAGAGCAGTGGCATGAAGGCGTGATAGGCATCGTGGCTAGCCGCCTTGCAAAGCACTTTGCAAAGCCAGCTATCGTCTTTAGCATCGATAAAGGTCGCGCAAAAGGCAGTGCTAGAAGCGTTGGCAAGCTTGATATCTTATCACTCATCGCAAGCCACGAAGATCTGCTAACAAGCTACGGCGGTCACAAAGGTGCAGCTGGACTGACACTCGCGCCTGAAAATTTGAAAAAATTTAAAGAGGCGATAAATAAAAGCTGCTCATGCCTAAATATGCAAGAGTGCAAAAGCTCAGATGAGCTACTTGGCGACATAATGCCAAGCGAGATCGACTTTGAGCTACTTGAAATTTTGGAATTTTATGAGCCGTATGGACAGAAAAATCCGCGCCCAGTCTTTAAGATAGAAAACGCTGTCGTAAAAAATGAAAGGCTCATAGGTAGGGATCAAAACCACTTAAAACTTATCTTGCAAAAAGATAACAAAACGCTTGAGGCGCTATTTTTCAACTTCACAAGGCACGTTAGAGTAGGCGAAATGATAGATATCATCTTTTGCGTATCTAAAAATTCGTTCCGCGGTCTTGTTACGCCACAGCTTCTCATAAGAGAAATTTTATAGCATTTTGCCTAGTCGTTTGAAATTTAACGACTAGGTGTTACTTTTTAATAATTAAAAATTTTATAAATTTACCTTTATAAATCCCTAAAATACGAACTTTATAAACAAAGTAAATTTATCAATGCTTATTTAATATTATAAATTAATAATATTTTAAATAAAAATCCGTAAAATTACATTTACATTATATTTTTAAAGGATTGAAAATGAAAAGTTCATTTTTGAAAGCTAGCATGATTGCATGTGCGGTTTGCTCATTTGCTATGGCAGAGGGAGCATTTATTGGTTACGAGGGCGGATACTCTTTTGCGTCAAATGTAAAGTTATCTGAGGCTAACGATGGAGCAAGACTTAGAAAAGGTCAATTTAACAGCGGTGTAAAAGCTGGTTATGATTTTGACAGCTTCAGAGCTTATGGTGCTTATTTTTATAATTTTCAGACTAAAAAAGAGTTAGAAGATGATGGTGAAAAATATACAATTAAGTGGAATAAACACAGCTTTCTAGTAGGTGCTGACTATACTCCAAGTATTACTAGCGATGTTAAGCTTGTAGCAGGTGCTTATACTGGCGTTTCAAGAATAAAATTTAAAGTAGATAATTCAGATAGTGCACAACACTCAACTGGTTTTGTGTTGGGCACAAAATTCGGTGCTGAGTACCTGCTTGATCAAAACAATATTTTAGAGGCTGGTGTTAAGGCTGACTATACTTTTTATAGAAAAATTGAAGAAGTTAAAGTTAGAGAGAGCAACATCGGTCTTTACGTAGGCTACACTTATAAATTTTAATATTAAACATTCCCTCCTTAAGAAATTTGCGTCCTAGTTTGGGCGCAAATTTATCTCTAGTATTTTTACCATTAAATTTAATATACTTTACAAAAAGGACACAAAATGAATAAAATAATATTGTCTTTATTTATGCTCTTAACGGCTACGTTTGCAGTTGATTGTGATAATGCATTTATTAAAGCTGTTGTAAGTATGATCGATGAGCCAGCTCCCACAAGAGTCGATGAAAATAGCGTAATAATGGGTGCTACATGTGAAAATGAGACCCTAAAAACCACGTTTGTTATAAATGATAGCGAGGATATTAAATTTAATAAATTTACTAAAGAGCAGATAGATGAGTTTAAAAAGATGCAGACTGAAATGCTAAAAGAGGACTTTTGTAGTAGTAAAAATCCTCTTATCGATAAAGCTTCGTGGATATACAACTACGAGAACTGCAAGAACTTTACTGTGATAAATTTGACAAGAGAGGATTGCAAGTAAATTCTGGGGTCTCCCCCAGAAATTTAAGCTTTTTTGTCTTCAAGCTCTTTTAAGTGAGCTTTTACAAACTCACCAAATTCGTCTTGAGTTAGCACTCTTTTAGCAAGTTTTTCCTTGCATTTTTTGCCAAGCTCGCCTAGAGTTGCTCTATTTTTTTGGCTTTGTGATTTGCCAAATTTTGAAAGGATCGCATTTAGCTCATGCTCTTCACCGAAATTTACTAGCTCTTTATCTAGTGCCATTTTCTCTCCTTTGATGAAAATTTCTTCTAATTTTAAAATTTAATAGTAAATATAAATAAATTTAAATTTTAAAGGCTGAAAAGAGCGAAAAATAGGGCTTTGTTAAATTTAAATTTCATATAGATTAAACGCGTAATAGTAAAATCACGAAAATTTTTAAAGGAGAAGTATGAAAAATTTACTTGTAAAATCAAGCTTGGTTTTAGCTTTACTTAGTTCAGCTGCACTTGCGCAAGGTGCATTTGTCGGTGGCGAGGGCGATTATTCGTTCAACTCAAAGATCAAAACTAAAAATATCGCAAAAAGTGAAAAAAATAACTTCAACAAAGGTCACTACGGACTTGGCTTTTATGGCGGTTATGATTTTGACAGCTATAGAGCGTATGGTGGCTACTACTATGACTTTAAAGCTAGAAAAAATGCTGGCGAAGCAGACGCAAAATGGAGCAAACATAAGCTTTTAGCAGGCGCTGACTACACACCAAACATCACTGAAAACTTTAAAGCTGTGCTTGGCGGTTATGCTGGTCTTGGTTATCTAAGTGTTAGACAAAGCTTTGAAAACGAAACTAGCAAGAAAAATTTCAAAGGCTTGCTAGTTGGCGCAAAAGCTGGCGGTATCTACTCATTTGACGCTCACAACGCGCTTGAGTTTGGTCTAAAAGCTGATAAGACATTTTATAAGAAAAATAGTGGCGCTCAGCTAAGGGATACAACCGTGGGAATTTACACAGGATATACTTATAAATTCTAATAAATTCTAATTCAAGGCAAGGCTTAGGCTTTGCCATCTTTTACTCACGTAGATGATTTGTTAAAATTTTAACCTATCCAAGCAACCTTTAAGTGACGCGAGGTAGAATGGCTCTTATTTAAAAAGGAGAAAAATGAAAACCAAATCGCTTCTTGTCATTGTGCTCTGTGCCGTTTTTGGTAGCTTTGCCTTTTGCGAACCAAAAAGCGAGCCAACGCTAACAAAAAGTAGAAATTTAGTTGGTCAGACGGTGCCAGGCGCTATTTTGGGCGTTAAGGTGCCAAAGGAGTATCAAGCGAAATTTGACAGCGCAAAGCCTAGGATGCAGGAATTTTTAGCAAATATGGCATGCTATAAGGCTAATAAAAATGATAAATTTATGGAAGCAGGCACAGGGGCACCTGCGCTACGAAGAGATGATAGCCATTTTAAAAGGGTTAGTGGCACTTGTAGCGATAACGTCGATATCTTGAGCATAGAAAATGTGAAATTTATCGCCAAAAACGCATTTAGCTTTAGCGTTACATTTATCACAGCAGATGGCGAAGAAACTACAAAATTTGATGATCTTATATTTACGCAGTACCCTAGCGGCGAGTGGCTGGTTAGGTGGTAGTTGTAGAGGTAAAGCCTCTACTCTCTGCCCTCAAGAAGTGGCACAAAAAGGCACTCGTCTAAAAACTCTTTTTCTAAATTTCCGCTCTCGTCTTTTCTAAATTTAGCGATAAACTGCTTGCCGTCTTTTTTTATCGGAGCGACCAAGATGCCGCCATTTTTTAGCTGGCTAAACAAATTTGGCGAGATCTCATCAGCAGCAGCCGAGAGTAAAATCCTATCAAACGGCGCGTAGCTTCGCCAGCCGTTGTTGCCATCATCATATCTTACATGTACGTTTTTGATCTTTAGCGTCTCAAAGCGTTTTTTGGCCTCCATGGCTAGCTTTTCTATGCGCTCGACGCTAAAAATTCTATGCGCGAGCTTGCTTAGTATCGCTGCTTGATAGCCGCTGCCACAGCCTATTTCTAGGATGTTATCCACATTTTCGCACTCTAGCGCCATCGTCATCTTAGCAACAGTTAGCGGCGAGCTGATCCATTGGTTGCCAAGTATCGGCTGCGCGTCAAGCTTGTAAGCATGTGCAGGGATGGGCACGAAAATTTCACGCTCGGTTGTTGATATCGCGTCAAACAAAAGCGGACTTAGTGTGATCTCATCGGCTATGTCGCTAGCTAAATTTTGGCATTTTATCGCTTCTAATTGGGTCAAAATTTCTATCCTAAACAAATTTTAAATCGTTATTATACGATTTAAAGCTTATCTTAAAATTTATAAAAGCCCTAAATTTTTCTTTATCTGCGTGATCAAATTTGCGTCAAAAACTGCGCTTGCTTCTAGCGTGCCATCTGGCAAAAAGACCCCAGCGAGCTCAAGATCAAGCGAGCTTGAGATCATGACGTAGCAGTTATTTGCGATCGCAAGCGCCTTGCAAAGGCTAAGGTAGGCTTCTTCTCTGGCCTTGCCCCACATGGCTGGCACCATGATGATGTCACATCCTCTTAGCTTTGCCCAAAGCCTGCTATCACGCAGCTCAAAGCATATTAGCACGCCAAGCTTTAGCCCTTTAAATATAAATGCATTTATATCGCTCACCTCGCCAGCCGCAAAGATCTCGTGCTCTAAATTTGGCCTAAAAAGCTCAGCCTTAAACTGCGAATGAAAGACGTTGTTTGAGTTAAGAAGTAAAAATTCGTTATAAATTTTTGGTTGGTGCGGATTTAGATTTGAAATTTGAGCGAGCCCTGCGCTTTTGTTTAGGCTACTAAGGTGCGTAAAACCAAGAAATTTATCTGGGCTAAGCGCCTCTTGTAAGCGCTCAAGCAGCATCGCATCAAAGCTGCCTATCATGCCACCAAGCATCGCTTTATTTGCCCCAGCAAAAAAGCCGTCAAAGTCATAGCCGCTTATGCAAAGCTCGCTTGCAAGTAGGATAGAGTTTTCAGGTGCAGCCTCAACTAAATTTGCAAGCTCTTCTAGTCGATCGGTAGCATTTTTTGCCTTTAAAGTTAGGCTTATTAGGTTTAAATTTTCGCTCATTTATTTTCCAAATATAAATGTCATAGGCTTTTCATCATGGCAGTTTTTTGGAATTTTGCAGTTTATATCCGTGCCACCGATGTTTGGTGTAGCTTTTAAAATAACGCTTATAGCTGTGATCTTATCATCGCGCTGTGAGAGTGGATCATTAAAGACCCAGACCTCAAAGCCTAGACCTCTAGCCTCATCATGTGAAACTACTCTTACCTCTTTTAGGTCTTTTGCTTCAAAGCCACACTGCTTGTTTATGCCAAGCATCACGTCATTTCCCAGAACGGATCCTAGTGGCGCGAAACTTGGTGAAATTTCGCCGTTTGGCATCTCTTGATAGACCTCCGCTTGGCTTGTCTCTTTTATCTTGACAAGTTTGTAGGCGTAGAAATTTTCGAGATTATTTTTATTTGCTTGATCAATTATCCTTTGACTACTACTCGCACACCCCACAAAAAGCACGCAGGCAAGGGCTAATATGCCATTTTTAAAAGTCATCAAAGCTGATACTTCCCTTGCTGTAGTTTGTCACCTTTGCCTCAAAGAAATTTGACTTTTGGTCGTTAAATTTAGCAAAGTCATCGACCCATTTGATCGGATGAGCGACATTGTATTTGCGTTTTAGGCCGATCGCAACTAGACGTTGGTCGATGAGATAGTGGATGTATTGCTCGATGATATCATCTGTAAAGCCCATTATTTGGTTTTGGGTGATGTATTTGCCCCATTTGATCTCTAAATTTCCAGCTTTTTCAAACATATCATAAATTTTTGCCTCAGTCTCAGGTGTGAAAAGATCAGGCCTCTCTTTGCGGACTGAATTTATCATGTTTTGAAACAAAAGCAGGTGCGTGATCTCGTCGCGTTGGATGAAGCGGATCATCTGTGCTGAGCCTAGCATCTTGCCAGCGCGAGCTAGAGCGTAGATCGCTGTAAAGCCGCTGTAAAAGTAGATGCCCTCTAAAATTTGGTTCGCAACCATCGCTAGAAGTAGCTTCTCATCAGTCACTTCACCTGCAAGCTCCTCATAAACGCTTGAGATGTAGTCGTTTTTCTCGCGTAAGACATCGTCGTGCTTCTCCATCTCGTAGATGAGGTCGGTGTTGTCACAGATAGCCTCGACCATGACAGCGTAAGACTTGCTGTGGTTTGCCTCTTCGTAGGCTTGGCGGCTTAGCACGGCGTTGATCTCTGGCGCGGTGATGTAAGGGTTGATGTTGTCGGCTAGGTTGTTTGTCTGGAAGCTATCCATCGAGATGAGCTGACTCCAGACAAGGTCGTACATGCGTTTTTCAGCCTCTGTGAGGTTGTAGGCGTAGTCGCGCACGTCGTCTGTTGTATCGACCTCTTTTGGAAACCATGTGTTTGCCTCCATGAGGTCCCAAAGCTTTAACGCCCACTCGTATTTTGCCTTGGTGAAATTTAAAATGCCGTGTGGGTTGCCGTTAAAGACTCTTCTGTCGGTCAAATTTTCATTTGAACTTGGGTTGTAGATGCGTTTTCTGTTCATAAATTTCTCTCTTGTTTGTGGTAAAAATTTCTTAAAATCTTACCCAAAGCAAGGTAAAAATTTACTTTTATTTAGACGGCTTTGCTCCTTTTTATGGTCATCAAAAAGCCAGTTATTATTAGTAAAACTGCGATCACGCAAGAGATAGCAAAGACGATCTGACCGACCTCGCCAAACATCTCTCCAGTGTGCAGGCTAAGCACCTTGCGGCCTGCTTTTTTAGCCTCTGGGATGCTATCAGCCTTGCTAACAAGCTTGTTTTCTTTGATCTTGCCAGCGCTCGCGTCAAGCTTTAGTTTGCCCACTTGGCTCTCGCTAGTTTCGTAGTTTATGGTGTAGGTGCTTTGGTTGTTTTCAGGCACGTTTATCGTGAGTGATTTTAGCTCTAGCGTGACATTGTCTTTAAAAATTTGCTCCGCAGTCTCGATCTCTTTAAATTTCTCGTCGCTTATTGGGATTAAATTTCTTTGAGGCATTGCCCTTTGCGCTTGGCTTGGTTTTAGCTCGAAAAATACGCTATTTACGCTATTTCTGACCCAGCCATAAGACCAGTAAAGGCCAGTTAGCGACATCACGACAAGCAGTATCGCCACGTAGGTGCCAAGGCTCGTGTGGAGGCTGTAAAAGCAGGCGTAGCCCTTTGCGTTTGTTTTGATCTTTAGTGAATTTAGTAAATTTCGCTTGATCGCTGGTGCGTAGAGGATGAGTCCGCTGATGGCAAGAAGCGCCATGATGATGGAGCTAATGGCGACTATTTGCTTGCCGATGTTGGCTGGGACTTTGCTATCAAGCAGGGCAAGGCCTAAATTTCTATGTAGGCTTAGTATTATCATGCGAGTTTTCTCGCCCAAGTCTTCGCTGATCACCTCGCCGCTACGTGGATCGATGAAGAAATTTAATGGCTTTTTGTCTTTAGTGACACTGATACTATAAGCTTTGTTTTCGCCGCTGATTTGCACGTTTTCAAGCGTGTCAAATTTGATCTCGTTTTTTGCTTTGGCGAGGATCTCGCTTAAGCTTAAATTTGGCTTTTCGCTAGGCGCTAAATTTATATATTTTTCATTTATCGCAGATTTGATCTCCTCTCTATAAGAGGCAAATGGCGCTGCAAGTGTCATGATAAGCAGCGGTATAGTCGCGATTAGACCGATTATTAGGTGGATGTTGAAAATGATTTTGTTACGCTTGAAAAGCATATATCTCCTTTTAATTTTAATAACGAATATTAATTTATTTTTTGTTAAGCAGAGATAAAATTTAGAAGATTATTTTTTAGTTATCAAGAAGTGATTTTGGATTTTGTGGCTGGCAAAAGTAGCTCAAATGTTGAAATAGCCGCATTTAGATCTTTTTTGTCTAAAAATTTAAACGGTCTTAGCAGGTAGTAAAGTGGTTTAAATTTCACTATTAAGCGCAAAGAGTGCTCGTAAATTTCGCTGCCATTAGCCTTAATGTACTCATCGATCGCCTCTTTTACAAGCTCGTTTGAAATTTTTTGTCGGTAGAGCTCGTGGATGAAAACTAGCAGATCACGGCACTTCCTAAGCTCTAGATCATCGCTAAAAAATTTTGACTCAAAATCAAGAAAATTTATCTCGCCATTTTTTATGGCGATATCCCTAAGTGCTGGGCGTCCGTGCGCGAAATTTAGTGCGTGAAGTCCAGCTAATGCGCGGGCTGCTTTTAGCAAAATTTCATGCTTAAAATTTTCATCGGTACTATATTTAAATAGTCTAGCAACTGGCTCGCCAACATCTTCTATAACGAAAAATTCATCACTTTTTAGCACTAGTTTTGGCGCAGGAGCATTTGCTTCGTTTAAAATTTCAAGCTTTTTTATCTCAGCAGCAAATGACCTATAAGGGTTTGGTTTAAAAATTTTAGTTAAAAAGCTGCCTTCGATGCTCTTTTCAATGCGTTTTAACCAAAATTTTTGCCCATCAAATTCAAAGCTAAATACACGCTCATCATGGTGGTTTTTTAAGATTTCATTTACATATTGTTTTAAATTTTGCATGTTGTAAATGTAGCGAAAGAATTCTAAATTTTTACATATATTTGACGTAAAATTTTGTGAAAAATGAAAAAATTTGTGAGCAAAAAAAGAGAGTAAAATCATGGTGGAGTTAAGCGGGATCGAACCGCCGACCTCTTGAATGCCATTCAAGCGCTCTCCCAGCTGAGCTATAACCCCAAAAGATTTGGTATTTTATCTTTTTATGGCTTACATTTTTTTGAAAGTCGTTTTTATAAAATAAATTTTTAAGCAACTTTTGGGTAACATTGCAACCTTTAATGCGGGAATAGCTCAGGGGTAGAGCACAACCTTGCCAAGGTTGGGGTCGCGAGTTCGAATCTCGTTTCCCGCTCCATTAAATTTTGCCCGAGTGGCGGAATGGTAGACGCAAGGGACTTAAAATCCCTCGGTAGTTTTTACCGTACCGGTTCAAGTCCGGTCTCGGGCACCACCAAAACGGCGACATGGCCAAGTGGTAAGGCATGAGCCTGCAAAGCTTTGATCCCCGGTTCGAATCCGGGTGTCGCCTCCAACTTCAAAAATAACTACATAAAGGGATAACGATGAAAAAATTGCTTTTAATAGTATGTATGGCATTTTTTGCAGTAGGTTGTTCAAACACTTGGCACGGCGTAAAAGAAGATACCCACAACGCCAAAGAATGGACTAAAGAGAAGATCAATGACGGCGCTAGTTACGTCAAAGAAAAAACAGAATAATTCAAAGTGGTTATAGCAAATTTTAAGCAAAGTTGGCTATAATCACAAATCTTTAATCGGGAGATGGCTGAGCGGTCGAAAGCGGCGGTCTTGAAAACCGTTGAGGTGTGAAAGCCTCCTGGGGTTCGAATCCCTATCTCCCGGCCACTTCAAATTTCAAATCACTTTTTATTTTTCAATCATTTTTATTTTTAATTTTTAGAATCTGGACTCAACATAACTTAATATAAACATGATCCATGTTAAATTGTGGCAAAAACTGTGTTCTTGGAAAAGCTAAAAATAGCAGAATTTTAATCTCAAAAAAGTGTGAGAACAAAGTAAATTTAACGCTTAGATGAAAATATACAAAAGTTACCTTGACACTAAAGAGCAAAAGGCAATAAATGTGCCTTGCCAAATGGCGAAACAAGTGTTGTTTTAAGTAATAGCAAGATCTCAGTGAGCGCTATAAAAGAGAGCGTCTTGCCAGAGGGTAAAAATGTAGAGGTTTTGACGATGCAGTCTATTAAAGGCCTTGAAGCGCAAAATGTCATCATCCACAACTTTTTGCCATTTTTGCAGACCATATATAAAAATGAAAGGGCGCTTTTTTATAGAAAAATTTACGTCTTACTGACTAGAAGCCGTGAAAATTTATACATCTCGCTGCCTAAAAATTTGGATGAAAATTTGCCAGATGAGATAAAACAGGTGGTAGATGTTATCAAAAAATACGCAAGCATCACGCAAGATCTGCCACCGAAAAATGAAGAAATAAAAGAAAAATCAAGCCTAAAACTAGCCTCTATAAGGCCAGTTTTAAGAGATGTAAAAGAGGTTGGCGAGCTAGTGGTGACTGGCAGTCAGCTCTTTGCCATCATAGCTGGGCTCTTTGCATAGTAAATTTTAATGGCAGCCGCAGCCACAACCACATCCGCCGCTTTGTTTTATCGCGTCAAAAACTACGTCGTAGTTTGGCTCCTGGGTCACTTCAGGGACGATTTGTTTGTGGATGATGACACCATCTTTGATGACAAAGACCGCTCTTGCAAGCAAGCCTTTTAGCGCCCCATCACTCATCAGCATACCGTAGTTTTGGGCAAATTCGCCGTATCTAAAGTCGCTTCCCACGCGCAGGTTTGCTATGCCTTCAGTCGTGCAAAATCTCCCCATCGCAAATGGCAGGTCGTTTGAGATGATGCTAAGTTTTACGCCATGTTTTCCAGCTACTTTCTCGTTAAATTTACGTGCTTCTGCCGCGCAAACACCAGTATCAAGTGATGGTAAGCAGACAAGCACCTCTATGCCATTATTTCCGCCCACACTAAATTCGCTAAGATCTTGCGCTACGACTCTGGCTTCAGGCGCATAAGAGCCGACAAATAGCTCATTTCCGCTTAAATTTACCTCACTACCTTTAAATTTTGTAGTTGCCATGATTTTCCTTATTAAAATAAATTTTCATGATATTAGCTTAGCAGAGTAAATACTTAAATAATAATTTTTATTGATAAGGCAGCAAATTTATGCCTTAATTTTCCCCAAACCCACCCAAAATATAGCCAAACCAGTAAGTGGTAGTAAAAGTGCTTTTTAAATTTGCATTTGTAAGATTGCTAAGACTAAATTTAAGCTTTTGCCTGGTCTTCGCAAGCCGCCAATGTATGGTTTTTACTCGCTTTTGGCTAAATTTTTACCATAAATTTTACTCTACTAGATCAACCGACCAGTTTGCTTCCTGAAGCTTCATCTCAAGCTCTCTGATCTCTTTTGAAATCGCATCTACTTGCTTTTGAAGTGCGCTCACATCGACCGTGCTTAAAATTTTGATCTCGCTGTTTGAGTAGAGATCGACCTTTTGACTAGCACTCGTGGCAAACTCCCTAAGTACGTTTGCTTTTAGCACCAAAGCATCCTTTTTAGCGATCATCTCAGTGAGGCTCATGCCATCAAATTTAGCACTTGAGTTTGTTAAATTTATAGAGCAAATGAGCGTAAAAAGCTCGCTTGTTAGCTTGTCAAGCTCCTTTAAAAGCAGCTCTGGATCCTCGCTTGGACTTTCATTCTCCTGCGTTTTTGCGTTGCTAAGTAGCCTAACTTTTAGCTGTTCGATGCGCTTTTGCGTGTCAGATCTTAGTATGAGAGCCTGAGCTAGTTTCATCATTTTTCCTTTTTTAGTATTAAATTTTTAAATCATCTTAGTATCTTTTGGGTTATAATTGATTTAAAATTTTATTTAAGGAAAAGCTATGAAGTACGATTTTGACACATTAGTAAGCAGAGAAGGCACAAACTCATCAAAATGGCGTATGAAGAGCGATGTTTTGCCGATGTGGGTTGCAGATATGGACTTTAAGGCCGCACCTGAGATCTTAAGCGTCTTGCAAAAGCGCCTTGATAACGGCGTCTTTGGCTACTCTTTCATCCCAAAAGAGTGGAATGAGGCGATAAAGAGCTGGTGGCAAAGACGTCACAACGTGAGCTTCGAGAACGAGTGGATGTGCTTTTGCACTGGCGTCATACCGGCCATCTCAACTGCCATTAGGAGATTTAGCAGCCCAGGAGATCAAATTTTAGTGCAAGCGCCTGTCTATCACGTATTTTTTAACTGCATCAAAAACAACGGACGTGAAATTTTATCAAACGACCTCGTCTATAAAAATGGCTCTTACGAGATCGATTTTGACGACCTAGAGGCAAAGCTAGCTCAACCGCTAACTACAATGATGCTTCTATGTAATCCTCACAATCCAATAGGCAAAATTTGGGACAAAGAGACGCTTAAAAAGATAGGCGAGCTTTGCTATAAGCACGATGTCTTGGTTATCAGCGATGAAATTCACTGCGACATAACTGATCCTGGTGCCAGCTACGTGCCATTTATCAGCGTGAGTGAGGAGTGCAAAAACAACTCCATCACGTGTATCTCGCCAACAAAGGCCTTTAATATAGCAGGACTACAAAGCTCAGCCGTCCTCACGCCAAACGAGCACATCAGAGCGAAGATGAACGCGGCGATAAACTACGATGAGGTCGGCGAGGCAAATGCCTTTGCGATCATCGCCGCTATTGCTGCATTTAACGAGGGTGAAGCGTGGCTTGATGAGCTTAGAGAGTATCTTTTTGAAAACAAAAAGGTCGTTGCAAACTTCATAAAAGAGCAAGGCTTACCAGTGAAGCTCTTGCCATCGAGTGCGACCTATCTTTTGTGGCTTGACTGCAGTGCGTTTTGCGAGGATTCGAGCGAATTTATGAATTTCTTGCGCGACAAAGCTGGACTTTGGCTAAATGACGGTAACGCTTACAGAGGAGATAGATTTTTCCTTCGTATGAATATCGCAACGCAGCGCGAAAGGGTGCTTGAAGGGCTAAAACGCTTGCAAAATGGGATAAATTTATACACTTCAAAGAGATAAATTTTGGCTGGGTGGCTTTGAAATTTAAGCCGCCCTTGCTTGATACAAAATAGCTTTTGAAGTAACAAATACTGCTCCCATTTCTTAAATATCAAAGTGAGTATTACTCATAAATTTAAAGGCGAGATAGCTTATGCTAGTTTTTGGTAGCTTTAAATTTAAGCATGGAGTTACTTGGTCGCAATAGGGCAGGTGGTAAAGCCATTTTTTGCTATTTTATTATTTCGCTAGCATGCGCTAAAGTGCCAGCAAGAGTGTCTTGATCGCGTCTGGGAGTTGCTATGAAGTTTTAAGTAGCTTTGGATCGTAAATTAGCAGTTTAAATTTGAAATAGAGAAATTTAAGAGCGAGATAGTTGCCGTTGGTTCTGATTTGCGTTAAATTTAAAGCAAAAAAGCTGCTAAATGCGAATGCTTAGATGTATTTTCAAAGCAGTAAATACCGCGATCATTTTGAGTATCAGGGTGGTTTTAAATTTAAAGGCGTGATAGTTGTTTTGGTTTCTTTTTATAGCGCTAAATTTAAAGTGAAAGCCACCGCATCAAAATAGGGCGGTCGCTAAAACGAGTATTTTATGTTATTTCAAAGCTATAGTCATCGCGCCTATTGCTTGCTAAATTTAGCAACTCAAATTTGAAAAATAGAAATTTGAAAGTAAGATATCTTGCGCCAGCTTTAAATTTAAGAAAACTCACTTGGTAAAACGAGAATTTGAACCGTTTAAACTCGCATTATCTTTCAAAAAGTGAGTTTGCTGAGAATTTTGATGATTTTAAATTTGAAAAAAAGCAGAAATTTAAAGGCGGGAAAGTCCCGCCAGATATTATTTATGTAGCTCTTTTGTGTAAAACTCAACTGAGCCAAGGCCCTCTTTTAGCGCCCACTCGTAAGCTTTGCTTACAAATTCCCAGTTTATGTTCTCATAAAATGTCTCTAGGTATTTTGGGCGAGCGTTGAAGTTGTCGATGTAGTAAGCGTGCTCCCAAACATCAACGACTAGAAGTGGCACTTTGCCGTCGCTCACTGGAGTTTTTGCGTTGCTAGTTTGCACGATCTCTAGTTTTTTGCTGCTTGGGTCAAATACAAGCCACGCCCAGCCTGAGCCAAAAAGTGTTGTAGCTGCCTTTAAAAACTCCTCTTTAAAATTTGCGAAATTTGCCTCGATCGCAGCTTTTAGCTCGCTTGACATCTCGCTTTTTTTAGTGATGCAGTCCCAGTAAAAGTCGTGGTTATAAACTTGAGCGACGTTGTTGTAAAGGCCGCCTTCGCTATTTCTTAGGATCTCGTAAAATGAAGCGTTAGCAAATTTTGTATCTTTTATGAGATTGTTTAAATTTGCAACATAGGTTGCGTGGTGCTTGCCGTAGTGGTATTCACAGGTTTTAGCACTTACTACTGCGTTGTTGTTTGCGTCAAACGGAAGTTTTCTTAGTTCAAACATAATAATTCCTTAATAATAAAATTTGTTATTTCGCATTATAGCCACAAAAGATTAACAAACAAAATCTTTTAAAATTTAAGCCAAAAATAGGGCGTTTTTATAAAAGCTAATTTTTTTATTTTTAAAAGATGAGTGAATTTACTTTAAAAATTTATGGTTAAAGAGTGAAAATTTATATCCTAAAAGAGCAAATTTGGCTTTGCAAAAGCAAGAAAAGTAAATTTAAATTTATCTAAATGTAAAAAATAATATAAAAATATGTGTAGAAACGTAACAAAAATAGACTATAAAAATGATAAATAAATTTTTACGTTAAATTTACAAAGCAAAAACTATCTATTTCTGGTCAAAAATGTTACAAAAATACACATATAAAAATAAAGATATGTGAATTTATGAAACAAAATTTCTAAATTTTTATTTTTGAAATTTATAATGCACCTATCAAAACTATTACAAAGGATGAAAGATGAAATTCTTACAAGCTTTACTTTTTACATGTGCCATCAGTGGCTTAGCATTTGGTGCTGATAAGGTCTATACGATCAAATTTGCTCACGTTGTCGCAGCTTCTACGCCAAAGGGTAAGGCAGCTGACTTTTTTGCAAAGCGTGCTGAAGAGCTAAGTGGCGGCAAGATAAAAGTTCAAGTCTTCCCATCAGCACAGCTTCTTGATGATGACAGAGTTTTTGGCGCGTTAAAACTTGGCAACGTTCAAATGGCAGCTCCAAGTTTTTCAAAATTTACACCTATCGTGCCGCAGTTTCAGCTATTTGACCTGCCTTTCATCTTTAAAGATGCAGATCACCTTCACAAGGTTCAAGATGGCGCAGTTGGCGAGGAGCTAAAAGGCCTTGTGACTAAGAAGGGCTTTGTAGCGCTTGATTACTGGGATGCTGGATTTAAGCACTTTAGCTCAAGCAAAAAACCGATCCTTGTTCCAGAAGATGCAAAAGGACAAAAATTTAGAATCCAAAGCTCAAAAGTGCTTGAAGAGCAGATCAAAGCGATCGGTGGCAACCCGCAAGTTCTGCCATTTTCAGAGGTTTATTCTGCGCTTCAACAAGGCGTAGTTGATGCGACTGAAAACCCACTATCAAATTTCTATAACTCTAAATTTCACGAGGTTCAAAGCTCGCTTACACTTTCACACCACGGATATCTAGGCTATCTAGTCATTATGAGTGATAAATTTTGGAACAAACTACCAGATGATCTAAAAGCAAATGTAAAACAAGCTCTAAGCGAGGCTACAGCTTACGAGAGAGAAGAGACAGCTAAAGAGGACGCTCACGTTATAGCCGAGCTTGAAAAATATATAGCAGAGACTAAAAAGCTAGAAATTTTCAAGATCGATGATGCACAAAAAGCTGAGTGGGAGAAGACTATGCAGGCTATCTATCCTAAATTTTACGACGTCATCGGCAAAGAGCTTATAGAAAAAACAATCGAGACAAAATAATGAAAAATTTCATTAACGCTCTTGATATATTGATAGTCTCGCTCAATAAGACTATCGCCGTTTTAGGGCTAGCTAGTGGAACGCTACTAGCCTTTGCCAACGTCGTGGCCAGATACTTTTTCGACAAAAGCTGGTCATGGGCGAGCGAGCTATCAAACTACCTCTTCATTTGGTCGGCGTTTTTTGCCGCAGCGTATGGCTTTAACAAGGGCATCCACGTGAGCGTAACTATCTTGGTGGAGAAATTTCCACCAGCGCTTGCGAAAGCGTGCCTGCTCTTTTCGCACATCTTAACAACTGTCTTTTTGATATTTATCGCGGTTTATTCGGTGGATTATCTTAAAATTTTACACGAGATCGAGCAGATGATAATAGACCTTGGCATACCTCAATGGGTTCCTATGCTAGTGCTTCCAATAGCCTTTGTCACAGCTAGCTACCGCTCGGCTGAAAAAGCTATCAAAGTAGCTCTAACTCCTGCAGCAAAGGTCGTAAGCAACGAAGCGCACGAGCTAGCTCATGGTAGCGTAGTCAAAGACTAAGGAGAAAAAAGATGACAATAGCATTTTTATTTATCCTACTTTTTGCACTGATGCTAATAGGCGTGCCAGTCGCGGTTTCGCTAGGTACAAGCACCGTTTTAACGATGATATTTTTTACAGATATCGACATCGCTACGATCCCACAGCTAATTTTTGATGGTATCAATAAATTTTCGCTAATGGCGATACCGATGTTTATCTTGGCCGGAAATTTACTAAGCAAAGGCGGCTCAGCAAGACGTATCATCGACTTTGCAAAGTCTATGGTCGGACACTTGCCAGGTGGCTTGCCTATGAGTGCGATATTTGCCTGCATCATCTTTGCAGCCGTCTCTGGAAGCTCGCCTGCGACGGTTGTGGCTATTGGCTCAATTATGTTTGCAGCGATAAAAGAGGCTGGCTATCCAAAAGAGTACGCAGTGGGCGGCATAACTACGGCTGGCTCGCTTGGAATTTTGATCCCACCTTCAGTTGTTATGATAGTTTATGGCGTAACTGCTGAGGTTAGTATCGGCAAGCTCTTTATGGCGGGCGTCATGCCTGGTCTTATGCTTGGAGCTTTTATGTTAGTTCAAACTTATGTTGGAGCAAAAAAACTTGGATTTAAAGCGACTAAGGCTGAGCCACTTAAAGTAAGAGTGCAGAAATTTGCAAAAGCTTTTTGGGCTTTGCTAATCGTCGTTGTGGTTATTGGCGGAATCTATGGAGGCATTTTCACTCCGACTGAAGCTGCTGCAGCAAGTGCGGTCTATGCGCTATTTATCTCACTTTTCATATATAGAGATATAAAGATAAGAGATCTTTGGGATATCTGCCTAGACTCAGCCCTTACAACAGCTATGATATTTTTCATCATCGCAAATGCCGTTGTTTTTGCATATTTGCTAACTAGTGAGCAAATCCCTCAAGCGATCGCTTCGATGATACTTGATGCAAATATCGGCATGATAGGGTTCTTGATATTTGTAAATATCTTGCTCTTTATCATGGGTCAGTTTATGGAGCCTTCAAGCGTTATCATGATCATGGTGCCACTCTTGCTTCCGATAGCTACGCAACTTGGCGTCGATCCTATTCACTTTGGTATCATCTTGGTTGTAAATATGGAGATAGGTATGGTGACCCCGCCTGTTGGACTAAATTTATTTGTCGCAAGCGGTCTTACAAATATGAACTTAAAAGAGGTCATAATGGCGTGCTTGCCATGGACGCTAACCTTGTTCTTTGGCCTTATCTTGGTTACTTATATACCGCAAATTTCACTTTGGCTACCAAACATAATGTATGGACATTAAAATTTAGAGGCTCTTGCCTCTAAATTTATCCTTTTGGATCGTAATCCGCACTCATAACGATATTTTTACCATTTCGCTTACCTACATAAAGTAGCTCGTCAGCTTGCTTGATCATCTTTTCTAAGCTAAACTCACCTGTGCCATCATGCGCAACAACTCCAAATGTCATAGTTGCATTTATTTTTATATTTTCAAACTCAACTATGTTTTTATTAAGAGTCTCTCTTACACGCTCTACTACGTTTACAGCAGCATCTTTTTTGATACCTGTAACAACAGCTAAAAATTCTTCGCCACCAAATCTAGCCACCCTATCTTCATCTCTAAAGGTGCTTTTAAATATGCCTGATAAACTTTTTAAAACAGCATCTCCTGCACCGTGGCCATAGGTATCGTTTATTTTTTTAAAATTGTCTATATCACACATCACGATTGCAAAATCTCTATTTTCATAAAGTTCTTTTTGGTTTAAAATTTGCTGCATCGAAGCGCGATTTAAAAGACCGGTTAGCGGATCGTGATTTAGGATATTTTTAGCCATTTCTTTTTCTTCCAAAATGCTTAAAAATATAAATAAATTTGAACTTTCTAAAAGGTATGAGATAATGACTGAAAATATACAAACCATGCTTAAGTTAAAAATGAAAAGTATATCTTTAAACTTATCAAAATATCTTATAGGTTGACCCTCTAGATACCAATAACAAGCTATTAGTAAAAGTATTTGGATTACAATTATTATGTAGTTAAAGGTTCTGTAACTAAGTGAAGTAAAAAATAATATCAATGAAGTCGCCAAAAATAGAAGTTCAAAACCATATCCCCAGCCAAGCGTTAAAATACAAACCAATGTGTGAAATAAAATTTCTAACTGAAGTATAACCATTACAAGTTTACTATTTTCAGAGCTATCGCAAATGAGCCTTACAAGAAAAAAATAGATTGCCACTGAGAATACATTTGTAACTGCTAAAATTTCTTCGCCCATTAATGAAAATATGCAAAGATAAAAAGCATGGATAGAAAAGACTGCACAAAGAATAATCTTCAAAGCCGAATATAGTGAAATTTTACGCATTTGTGCCCTTTCTTAAAATTTCTAGCTCGATACGATCTTTGCCGTTTTGTTTTCCGTTATAAAGCAATTTATCTACTAAATTTACTGCTTCTTCAAAACCAACTTCAACACCATTTGCGCATATAAGCATGCCAAATGTCATAGTAACTGGAGTTTTATCTGGAAGTTTTGCATTGTTTATTTGTTTTTTAAGTCTTTTGCTCACTTCATGTATAAAATCTATCTTTGTATCAGGCAAGATGACTAAAAATTCTTCACCACCCCAGCGGCAGACATAGTCTTCATTTCTGAAAGATTTTTTTAAAGCGTTAGCGACATCTTTTAAAACCTTGTCACCCCAATCGTGCCCATAGGTATCATTTATCTTTTTGAAGTTATCAATATCTCCTAGCATTATTACTAAGTTTGTATTACTGTTTCGTTCTTTGGTTGCTTTTAGTTCGTATTTAAGTGTTCTTTCGATAGTTCGCCTATTTAAAAGACCTGTTAAAAAGTCGTGCTTCGAGTCTTTTTCTAGCTCTTCTGTCTCTTTTCTTATTTGTTGATATCCACTAGATGTGATAACATCAGCAAAAATAGAAAGTTTTAAAACAATATAAAAGGCAAATACTATACTTCCAATAGTTGTGGCAATTTGCGTTACACTAGGAGTTGTAGGTAGTATATCTTTATATATAAAATAAAGAAGTATAAGCAAGGCTAACTCAAAAGCAGCAACAATATAAGTAAGACTTTTTGAGTCAAAAGCTAAGAAATAGTTTATGAAGATCACTCCAACAAGCGATATCCAAATTCCACTATTCCAACCTATGCTTATAACCCCAGCAACTACGAGCAAAATTATATTTAAGTGAAATACAATAGATATTAGCACCCTTTGTTTTATGTCAAATTTTGCCCTAAGTGCCACACCTACTGCTGCAAATAGCAGACAAGCAAGAATTATTGGCGAGCTTGCTATTGCAAAAATTACCAAAGATGCTACATTTACAGCGATCATTGCATTTAATATCGTTTTATAGATATTATCTATCGCTTTATAACTACCTTGTTCTATAAAATCTTGTGTCAAAACAAAACTCCTGTAAATTTATTCCATTAAATTTAATTTAGATCATTTTAATACGAGTCGTAACTATCCTCATCCTCATCGCTATCTTCATAGTTGTAGTCATTTTCGTCGTAGTTATAGTCATAGCTATCGCTACTATCCTCATCCTCGTCGTTAAATTCAGAGTAGTCTTCTTCTACCTCTTCGTAGTCAAAATCATCACTCATTTTTCTCTCCTTAAATTTTATCTTTGATATTTTCGATATACAAGCTTTGGCTTGGGAATGCAAAATTTAGACCATTTTGCTTTAAAATATCCATAATTTTTAACATTACATCTTGTTTTACGTCTAGAAAATCTCCCCAAACGATAGTTTTTGCAAAGCAATAAACTAGGATATTTATCGAGCTATCAGCAAAGTCATCAACCACGACAAATAAATTTGACTTATATCCAGCGTAGTCATCAACTGAGACTATGTTTTGTCTATATTTTAGGCCTCTTTTATTAGCCGCGATATCTTCACTTTTAGCGATATCTGGGTGATTTATCAGCATATTTTTGATGTCATTTACACATTTTTTGATCTCATCAGTAGTTGGTCCATACTCGATGCCAATAACCATTCTTATACGTCTGCCAACCTTTCTTCTGCTCCAGTTTCTAACAGGATCGCTTGCTAGCTTTGAGTTTGGCACGAAGATAAGGGCGTTATCAAAGCTTCTAACTGTTGTTTTTCTAAAGCCTATCTCAACAACCGTGCCCTCGATGTCGCCACAAACTATCCAGTCGCCTTGTGAAAATGAGTTGTCAAAGAGCATCATAACAGAGGCAAAGAAGTTTGCGATGATGTCTTTAGCAGCGAAGGCAACAGCAAGACCACCGATACCAAGTGAGGCGATGAGCGCTGAGATATCAAAGCCAAGCTTTTGAAGGATCAGTAAAAGTGTGATAATTAACACGATCACGTAGATCACTTTTAGCGCTAGGTTTATCACCTCTTTACGCTTGCTTTTTTGCGCGATCTTATCGATTATAGCGATGCCGTAGCCATTTAGTATGGTTAGGACAAGCCATGAAAATGCGACTATATATATGATAGAAAAGATATTTGCTACCGTTAGAGGCACTGGCACTGGGTAAAATCCAACGCCGATACAGATATTTAGCGCATAGATGATAAGAAGTGCTGAGATCGGCTTTTTCACGATATCAACGATCTGATTTTTAGCCTCTTTTACCCCTTCGCCTGAAGCGATGAGTGACATTAGCCAGTAGGTTAGTTTGGCTAGAATTCTAGTTAGCGAGACGAAAAATAAAAATATCGCAACGATAACAACGATCTTACCGATGTTAAATTTACTTGAATTTATGTCAGTTACTTTGTTTATGTATTCGACTGCATCGACTAAATTTAGCTCAGACAAGAGCATGCTTGAGCTTAGAAGATCGGCGTTATTTTTAAGATAAGTTAAAATTTCTTCTTCACTCTCTTTTTTTAGTTCAAGATCAAAAAAGGCGCTGTCATAAGAGCCTGAAGTGTCATTTAGTGAGTCTTTTAGATCTTTTATGCTTACATAAGAATTTGTCTGTAAATTTAAAAGTCCATTATCTATCACATCTCTTATAGAATTTGCCTTAGCACCCTTTTTAAAGACCTCTTCTAGGCTAATAAGCGCTGAGTAGTAAGCGTAATCAACCTTCATCTTCTCAAGCTCGATAGCACTTTGGATGTAGGCATCCTTGTTTGACTGCTTCTCAAGTCTTGCGACCTTTTTTTCTAGCGCCTCTTTTTGCAGATTGAATTTATTTATATCGCTTTGTGTTACCTCGATCTGCATGACGTAGTTTGGTATCTTTTCTAAAAGATCGCTCTTTTTCTTTTGAAGAGTGATCAAATTTGAGTTATCAACCTTTGAAGCGTTTATATCTTTTTGTTGAGATTTTATGATATTTATCTGGCTGTTTATGGTTTGAATTTGATTTGTTATGCTGACGATATCGTCTTCTTCTTGAGTTTTGTTGCTCTCAGTTGCAAAAGCAAAGGTAAAGCAAAGCAGGATAATGGCTAGAAATTTACGCATTTTCACCTCTTTTGTCCGCTAGAAGCTTAAATGTGCCCTCTTTTAAATCGTAGCTAAAAATTTCGCCAGTTTCTATGATGTAGTGCCAGCCATAAATTTGAAGCTTGCCACTTTCATACTCCTCTTTGACATTTGGATAGGTCATTATGTTTTCGATCGAGTTTATCACGTTTAGTCTCTCAGTTAGCCATGCCATTTTGGCTGGATCGTCGCTTGTAAATTTAAGCACTTCTCGCTTGATTGGCTCGATCAGTTTTATCCAGTTTTTAACATTTGGGGTGTTTTTTAGCTTCTTTTCATCCACATAAAGTGCTGCACATCCGCCACAATCAGAGTGTCCGCAGATGATGATGTTTTTTATGTTTAAAACTTCAAGCGCATACTCGATCGCTGAAGTAGTCGCCAAAAACTCTTCGCTCACTCTATATGGTGGCACGATGTTTGCGATATTACGCACCATAAAAAGCTCGCCTGGTAGGCAGTTTGTTATCAAATTTGGCACGACTCTTGAATCCACGCAAGATATGAAAAGCGTGTGAGGATCTTGCTTGTGTTGCAGACTTTTAAAGAGCTCTTCATGCTCTAAAAAGCCATCTTCCATAAATTTTACTGCACCTTCAAGTATTGAATCATCCATAAAATTTATCTCCATTTTTATATTTTTATCGCGATTATAGCAACTTTTATTTAATCAAAAAAATGCCCTTTAAAACGGACTTTAAACTAATATTTTTTATTAAACTTCTTTTTATATATTGTTTAATTATTTTAGGCTAAACTCACCACAAAAATTCATAAGGAGAAAAAATGAGTTTGTATGATAGAAACTACGCTAAGCAAAATCAAGAAGAGCTTGCGTATTCTCAAAGCTCACTAAGCACTTTTATAAAACAAACTTATCAACTTTTTGCAGCATCACTACTTTCAGCTACTGCTGGCGCTTATGTAGGCATTAGCATTGCTGGCGTTTTTGCGGCAAATAGATTTTTGTTTTGGGGACTTGTGATACTTGAGTTTGTGTTGCTTTTTGGTCTAATGGCGGCTAAACGTAAAGAGGGATTAAATTTAATACTTCTTTTTGCATTTACATTTGTAAGCGGTCTTACGCTAACTCCGCTACTTTCAGCGATCCTTGCTATGCCAAGTGGTGCTAGTATCGTGGCTCAAGCATTTGGTTTGACAACGGTTGCATTTGGTGCATTAAGCGTCTTTGCGATGAATACAAAACGCGACTTTACAACGATGGGCAAGATGCTATTTATAACTTTGATAGTTATCGTTGTAGCAGCGATCATCAACATTTTCGTTAAAAGCACGATGTTTCAACTTGTAATCGCAAGTATTTCATCGATCTTATTTAGTGCTTACATACTTTTTGATACACAAAATATCATCCGTGGCAACTACGAGACGCCGGTTGAAGGTGCAGTTGCTTTGTATCTTGATTTTGTAAATTTATTTACATCATTACTACAAATTTTAGGCATTTTTAATAGAAATGACTAATGACGAGCGCATCTACCGAGTGATAGATGCGAATCTAAATAGGCTAAAAGAAGGGCTTCGCGTCGTTGAAGATATAAAAAGATATGTCTTTGATGATGCTAAGCTCGCCTATAAGATAAAGTTCCTCCGCCACAAGGCAAAGATCCCGCAAAAAGAATTTTTAAAATTTAGAAATTCACAAAACGACGTTTTAAAAACCAGCACAAAAAGCGAGCAAGAAAGATCAAATTTAGATGAGATAATCACTGCAAATTTCAAGCGTGCTCAGGAGAGCGCTCGCGTTCTTGAAGAGTGCTTCAAGCTTATAAATTTAGAGCGAGCAGAGCTTTTTAAAAGTATAAGATACGAGCTTTATGAGCTTGAAAAAGAACTTTAACTAAAAATTTAAATCTTTTCTTGTATAATCGCAAACTATTTAAAAAATTTAAAGGAAATTTCGTGAGTTTAATATTTTTAATCTTGCAATTTGTTCTAGCTGTCGTTATCACGATCGCAGTTTTACTCCAAAAGAGCTCATCTATCGGTCTTGGAGCATACAGTGGAAGCAACGAGAGCCTTTTTGGAGCAAAAGGACCAGCTGGATTTTTGGCTAAATTTACCTTTGTGGTAGGCGTTTTGTTTATCCTAAACACACTTGCGCTTGGATATTTTTACAACAAAGATCTAAAACGCTCTATCGTTGATAGTGTCGATAGCAAATCTCTAGTCATACCAAAATCAAACGACGTGCCAGCAGCTCCTAGCGCACCACAAAACCCAGCAAAATAACAATGATAAAAACGTTTTTAGCGTCACTTTTGACGCTAACGTTTGCTTTGGCAGACGCTCACATCCTAGTTTATCACCGCTTTGATGATCCAAGGCACGTTAGCACAGATATTTCTATTCAAAATTTAAGAGCTCAGTTTGAATACTTCAAAAATAATGGCTACGAAGTTGTCAAGCTATCAAGGCTTGTCGATGCGGTAAATGCTGGCGAGCCGATCCCTGATAACTGGATCGTTATCACCGTTGATGATGGATACAAAAGCTTTTACAATAACGCTCTTAGCGTATTTAAAGAGTATAACTACCCATTTGCTTTGATGGTCTATGTAGAGGCAAGCGCGAACAAATATGGTGATTATCTAGACTTTGATCAGATCAAAGAGCTAGAAGCTTACGGCGAGATCGGTTACCACTCATACGCTCATCCAAGGATGACTAAACTTAGCGATGAGGCCTTAAGAGAGGACTTTCAAAAGGGCGTTGAGACCTTTGAAAAGCATATGGGTTATAAGCCAAAATACTTCGCAGTCCCTTACGGTGAGATTGATAGTAGGGTCGTCTCTTTGGCAAAAGAATTTGGCTTTTTAGCACTTTTAAATCAAAACTCAGGCGCAGTTTCAGATAAAAGCGATGTTTATGATCTTTACAGAACGCCAGTGATGAATGGCACAAAGATAGCACTAACTTTTAATAGCAAATTTTTAAATGCCCAGTGGATATTTCCAGAGGGCTATCCGCAAAACAATGCGATCGACAAGCTCATCATCAAGACCGACACAAACGCAAGTGAGGGCAGTTTTTTCATGACTGGCTTTGACGGCTTTAGAAAAGTACCTATGACAAATGGCGTTTTTGAGTGCAAATTTAACCCACCACTTGATAAACGCAAAGTGTTAATGTCGCTAAAAGTAGATCATCACAGAAGCACAAAACTTCTAATAAAGGACACCAATGCTAAATAAAATTTACGATACCCAAAAAGAGGGTTGCGAAAAGGCGATCGCTTCTTTAAAACGCGATTTTACAACGCTAAGAACTGGCAAAGTAAATATCAACATCCTAGATAACGTTATGGTTGATTATTATGGCTCGCCAACTCCGCTTAATCAAGTAGCTACCGTGCTTACAAGCGACGCTTCTACTATCGCTATCACACCTTGGGAAAAGAGCATGATAAAAGCGATCTCATCAGCCATCCAAGCTGCAAACATCGGCGTCAATCCAAACAGCGATGGCGAGAGCGTTAAGCTATTTTTCCCACCGATGACCGTCGAGCAACGCCAAGAAAATGCAAAACACGCAAAAGCTATGGGCGAAAAGGCAAAAGTTAGCATCAGAAACGTAAGAAAAGACGCAAACGACGAGGTCAAAAAGCTTGAAAAAGACAAAGCTATAACTGAAGACGAGAGCAAAAAGGGTCAAGATGAGGTTCAAAAGATAACTGACAACTACACCGCAAAGATCGACACTCTCGTAAAAGAGAAAGAAGCCGAGCTTTTAAAAATCTAAATTTACTTAGAAATTTGTGCCCCTTGCAAATTTCTAAACCCTCACTTTTAGCCACGTAATGTGGCTAAATTTCATCCTTTAAAGGACGACCTTGCACATCATCACCGAGCTAAAAACCGCATTTGCTGATAAAAAAATTTTGTTTCTTACCATTTTGGCATTTAGCCTAGCTACCATTTTTCTTAACCCAAGCCAGATAGCGGATGAGTATAGAGGTTTTTGGCTGCTTGAGCCGCTACTTTTAGTCGCTATCTACCTAAATAAAAGGCAAATTTTACTCCCTTTATACTTTTTGATATTTGGAGCTAGCCTTTACTTTTTTGGCCTTAAGCTAAGCGGTCACGCCAGCGATCTTGTGGCACTTTATCTCATAGCATTCGTGCTTTTATTCTCTTTAAATTTTGCCAAAGATAATGAGAAATTTATAAGCCAGAGCCTGGCAAGACTTTTAAATTTACTCATCTCATTTGTCCTTTTTCACCTATTTTTTCTTGGCATTGTGGCTGTTTGTGCAGGGCTTAACTACCTTTTTGATTTAGAGCTTTTAACCAGCCACAGGACGCAAAGGCTCTACTTGACGCTGGTCTCTTTTGGTCTGCCTTGTCTATTTATCTTTTTTGAGAGCAAATTTAGCGAGTACAGGCTCTTAAATTTCATCAAGATCGTCATAAATTTCATCCTAAATCCCCTGCTCATCATCTATGTGGTGCTTTTAAATTTATACTGCATTTATAGGCTTGTTTTGCTTGAGCTGCCACGAGGTGGAGTAGCCTATATCGTGCTTGCCTGCTTGATCGCTGGCTTTGTTTTAAGAGGGCTAAATTTACTTATCAAAAACCAAATTTATGATCAAATTTTTAAGCTCTTGCCACTTTTTGTCATCTTGCCTAGCATAATGCTTTGGTGGGGCGTCATGCATAGGGTCGGCGAGTACGGCCTAAGCGAGCCCAGGATATATCTTATCGCCTGCGTGATATTTGCAAATTTGAGCTATTTTGTGATGATATTTCTTAGAAATTTCCCTTATAAATTTCTAGCGTTTTTTATGATATTTGGCATATTTTTCACGCATTTTGTCCTTGATACGAAGCTGCTTACCATAAATTCTCAAAAAGAGCTTTTACTAAGAGAGCTAAGATCACTAAATTTGCTTGATAGTAGCGGCTTGCTAAGCGGCGACGTGAGCAAGATAGGCGAAGAGAAGCTCTATTTTTTGCAAGATAAATTTAACTATCTCTTAGAAAACGGCGATAAATTTGCGTTAGAAAATAAAAAATTTATAGCGGGTCTTGAGGTGGCTGAGCAGAAAAAGTGGCAGATATTTAGCATTAACTCAGGCAACATCGGCATAAACGTGAAAGATGCGACTATCAAAATGCCCATTACAAGCAGCACAAATGGCGATGATCTTGTTATACAGCTAGATAATGAAAGCGTTAGCATAAATATGCAAAAGCACCTAGAAAAGGCGCTTGCTGGTTTAAATTTAAAGCCAGATGGCGACTTTGGCTCAGAGGTATTTGAGCGGCTAAAAGAGAAGCTTTTGCTCTTTGAAGTTGGTAAGCGAGCCTTTGTTTTGCGCTCTATGGAAATCGTGCAAGAAAACGGAGTTTATAAATTTTATGGCGCAAGCGTGCTTTTTTATATGGAGGATGCTCAGCTAAAATAGCGAGCCCTGCGTGAGTTTTGGCTTTATGACAAAGCTTTTTCTATGAAAGTCTGAGTAGCCAAATTTAGCTATCGCATCTAGGTGCGACTTTGTGCCATATCCTTTGTGCCCTGCAAAGCCGTATGCTGGGTAAAATTTATCCCAGCCGTTCATCAAGCGGTCGCGACTTACTTTTGCTAATATGCTAGCAGCACTTACGCTAGCGACCTTGCCATCAGCCTTTATCATAGTTGTGATGCCAACGCCATAGTCTAAATTTCCATCATAAATGATCTCAAAGCCCTCAAAATGCGCCTTGAAAAGTTTGAGCGCGCGCCTTAGGCACTCGCTTAGCCCAAGCTCGTCTATCTGGGCGTTTGAGAAGTAGGCGATGAGGAAATTTGAGCTTTTTGTGATCTCTTTAAAGAGCTCTTCGCGCCTTTTTGCGGTTAGTTTTTTGGAGTCGTTTAGTCCAGAAATTTCGCTATTTAGCACGCAAGCAGCCACGCTTAGAGGTCCAGCCAGCGCCCCACGTCCAGCCTCGTCGATACCGCAAATTTTAGCCATTACAGTCCGACTTCATCGCTAAAGTAAGGTCTTAGCTCCTCAAGAGGGACGCTGATCTGCTCCTCGTTTAAAAATGTAAGTCCAAGTGGCGAAAGCACGAAGTTGTCGCTCACGCCAGCATTTGCAAGGATCGCTTTTAGGTGGCTGTCGTTTATATCTTTAAAAATTTGCTTTAGCTTTAGTTTTTTGTTTGTCGCAAGCGAGATCACCTCGCAGTTTGTTTTTTCATTTTTATAGGTGCAAACGCTCTTGATCTTATCGTTGATGTAGTAGATATCTTTTAAGCTCTCATACTGGCTATTTGGCCACTTTTTGCGCTCGCTTTTTAGGTCGTAAAACTCTGCAAGAAGCTTGTTTTTGTATTTTTTAGCGGAGTCTTTAGCGAAGATGTCGTTAGTGATCGCTTCATATCTCGTGCCGTTTGACTCAGTCATTTGGATGCCGATATTTAGGATCTCATACTCTTTTTCTTCTTTTACGGTGGCGTTGTAGGCTTTGTTTTTGACGATTATCTTGCCTTTTAGCTCGCCGTTTTCGTTTTTAACGTCTAAATTTATCTTATCTGAGACTGTATTTAGCGATGAAATTTCACTGCCATTTTGCTCAAAAGAGCCCTTTTCATAGTCGTATTTTGCGCCGTCAAAAAAGATGTGGCCACTTATCTTGGCTGGGACTTTAAAGCTCTTGGTTTGTTTGAAATTTTCAAATTCATCTTTAAAGTAGTTCATATAAACTTCAAATTTCACACCATTTGCATCACCACTAAATTTATAAAATTTAGCCCAGTTTTCGTGATTTATCTCATAGCCAAAAAGGCTTGCAGCGATGAATAAGATCCCAAAAAATGCTCTCATGTCTGTCCTTTATAGTTTTTTTGATTATAACTATTTTATCCCTAGACTTTTAAAATGATAATCAAACAAAGAGTTTAAATTTATAAACCTAGGCTCCACCTAGAAAATGGCAAGATCTCGCACTTTATCCCCTCCATGCTTTGCTCGGCTTGGTTTGCGACGCTGATGATTTGAAGTTTGCTAACGCCTAGCTCTTTTAGGCTCGCGTGGAGTTTTTTAAATTTCAAAAAGACGATCTCAGGCGCAGAAAATGGCACGCAGATGATCGCAAGCTTCTTTTTGACAAGGAAAAAATCGATCTCTTTTGTGTAGTAAATTTCATCTTTAAATTTAAGCAGCTCACAAAAAACAACATTTGCAAAAACAGCTAAAAAGTCCTTTTTTAGGCATAAAGCGTTGCGAAGTGCGAAATTTGTAAAGTAAATTTTCTTGCTCGTGCTACTCTCATCTAAATTTGGCACAAACTCCACGTATCCGCTCTCATTTAGCAAATTTATTGCGCTATAAACGCTATCTTTTGAAATTTTCATCTGCTCTTTTAGGTTTTTATAAATCCCAAAGGCACTTATGGTGTCGTGGCACTTTGTCGCGCACTCTTTTAAGATAGCGATGCCTTGCTCGTTTAAATTTGCTCTTAAGAGCTGCTGCAAGTGGGCTGTGACCTCGCTGGAGTCCAAAAATGCGCTTGCTATCTCGTTGCCATGGGCTAAAAAGTAGCTAAAAAGCAGGTCTTGGTCTAAATTTTTCTTAAAAAATAGTATAAATTCCTCGTAGTCGAGATAGTTTAAATTTATACGCACAAAGCCCACAAGCGAGAGTGAAAATTCCTTGCTTGTAAGGATGATATTCTCAAGTGCAGTGTCCTTTAGAAAGTCTAAATTTATAAGATCAGCGCCTTGTAAATTTTCAACTGCGAGCACCTTTATCTGGGCATTTTTTTCTAAAAACTCTTTTAAATTTGCTAAAAGTGAGGCTCTATCTATCCTTATATCGTCTAAATTTATATAAAGCCTCTCTTCGCTCTTATAATGGCTCAAAAACTCATAAACAAGGGCTGTTTTGCCACTTGATGTAGCGCCAATGATAAGCGTCTTTGGCGAGATAATCTCATATTTTCTGGGGATAAATTTAGCATTTTTAATGGGTGCTTGATAGAGCGTTTCTAAACTTTTCAAATTTAACCTTTTTGGCTTTTTGAAATTATAGCCACTTCCTTTTAAAAAGGAAAATATTGTGTTAAATTTTAAAAAATGAACAAAATTTAGAAATAAAAAATAAAAATTTAGACTAGAAATTTATAAAATTTTTGAAAAATAAATTCTCCATTTGCAATATACCTTCCTTATCAAAAGGAAATAATTAATCAAAATTCAACAAAAAATAGCGTTTTTCTTGACAACTATAATAGCTTTTTTGTAAAATCCCTATCTCTTTACGAAAGACCTATGTCTTGCTCGTACGATCGCTTGATCCTATGCGAGTTATTTTGATGTAAAGAGGTCGCGAGTTTGCGACAAGTTCTTTTTAAAGGAAAACACATGGAAAGAATCAGGTTAAAGCTAAAAGCTTACGACCATAGAGTTCTAGACCGCACTGTTGCAGCAATCGTAGAAGCTGTCAAACGAACAGGTGCCGACGTTCGTGGCCCGGTACCAATGCCTACAAAGATCAAACGCTATACAGTCTTAAAATCTCCACACATCAACAAAGACTCACGTGAGCAGTTTGAGATGAGAATACACGCTCGTATGCTTGACATCGTAGCTGCTACTCCAGAAACTGTAGATAGCCTAACAAAACTCGACCTAGCTCCAGAAGTTAATGTCGAAGTTCGTGCGATGAAATAAGCGGACAAAAGGATAAGAGTATGGAATATATTGTAGAAAAAATAGGCATGAGTAGAACGATTGCCACGAAGAGTACGCCAGTTACACTACTTAAGCTAGTTGAGGCTAAAGTATGTGAGATCGACGAAAACAAACGTGCTATCGTAGCGTATGCCCACACTAAAGCAAACAACAAAGCTATCGCTGGTCAGCAAAAGAAATACAATCTGACAGCAGAATTTAACAAATTTGCTACGCTTGAAGTAGCTAATAGCGAAGTTGGAAACCTAGACTTTACACCATTAAATGAGGCTAAAATTTTAAAAGTTAGCTTTAACTCAAAAGGTAGAGGCTACCAAGGTGTGGTAAAAAGACATGGTTTCGGTGGTGGTCCAAAAAGCCACGGCTCACGTTTTCACAGACGCCACGGATCAATTGGTAACTGCGAATGGCCAGGTCGTGTTCAACCAGGTATGAAAATGGCAGGACACATGGGCAATGAGAAAGTTACTGTTAAAAACGAGCTAATAAGCTTTGACGCTCAAAATGGCATCGTAGTTGTAAAAGGTTGCGTTCCTGGTCACAATGGTGCAATGGGTAAAATAAGGATTGTAAAATGAGTAAAATTCACGTATTAAACGATAAATTTGAAAATTCAGGCGAGTTAGAGCTTCCTGCAAGCTACGCTGAAGTAAATCCGCACAACCTATATCTTTATGTAAAATCTTACCTTGCTGGTATAAGAGCAAATTCGGCTCACACTAAAAGCCGTGCTTTTGTAAGCGGTGGTGGTAAAAAACCATGGAGACAAAAAGGACGTGGTGGTGCAAGAGCAGGTTCAACTAGAACTAACGTTTGGGTAGGCGGTGCAGTTGCATTTGGTCCAACAAACGAGAAAAACTATTTTCAAAAAGTCAATAAAAAACAAAAAAGACTAGCTCTTGAGTACGCTTTGGCAGTAAAAGCACAAGATGGTAAAATTTTCGCAGTAGATAGCATCTCAATCGAGTCTGGAAAGACAAAAGATGCAGCTAATATCATCAAAAATTTAAAAGTAAAAGACGCACTTATCGTTAAAGATTTACTAGACGATAAAACACTACTTGCTTTTAGAAATTTAGCAAACTGCTATGTAGTAGATGCAAATGAGGTAAATGCTTATCTTGTCTCTACATTTAGTTCGGTTATCATTGAAAAAGCTGCACTAAAAACTATAACAAAAGAGGGCTAAAATGGCGGATATAACTGATATCAAAACAATTATTTATACAGAAAAAACTCTAGGCCTTCAAGAACAAGGCGTTGTTGTTATCCAAACTTCACCAAGAGTTACAAAAAACAGCTTAAAAGCGGTTTTACAAGAGTATTTTGGAGTAACGCCTGTTCGCGTAAATTCACTTAGAATTAGCGGCAAGGTTAAGCGTTTTAGAGGAAGAGCAGGCCAACGTGACGAGATAAAGAAATTCTACGTTAAGTTACCTGAAGGCGTAAGCCTAGAAAATACGGAGGCGTAAGATGGCTATAAAATCATATAAACCATATACACCTAGTCGTAGATATATGACTGGACTAAGCTCTGAAGATATAACAGCTAAACCAAGCGTTAGAAGCTTGCTTGTTAAACTACCTGCATCTGGCGGTAGAAATAACAATGGTCGTATAACTTCAAGACATAAAGAAGCAGGTGCAAAAAAACTTTATCGTATCATCGACTTTAAACGTCGTAAATTTGGTATAGAAGGTAAAGTTGAAGCGATCGAGTACGATCCAAACAGAAACTGCCGTATCGCTCTTATAGCTTACAAAGATGGTGAAAAACGCTATATCATTAGACCAAATGGCCTAAATGTTGGCGACGTTATCGCATCTATCGATGAGGGCTCACTAGATATTAAACCAGGTAACGCTATGAAATTAAGATTTATCCCAGTTGGTACTATCGTTCATAACGTAGAGCTAAAGCCTGGCAAAGGCGCTCAGATAGCTCGTTCAGCTGGCGGTTATGCTCAGCTAATGGGTAAAGAAGAGAAGTATGTTATCTTAAGAATGCCAAGTGGCGAGATGAGACAAGTACTAGCTGAGTGTATGGCAAGTATCGGTGTAGTTGGCAACGAAGACTGGGCCAACATCACTATCGGTAAAGCTGGACGTAATCGCCACCGCGGTATCCGCCCACAAACACGTGGTTCTGCTATGAACCCAGTTGATCACCCACACGGCGGTGGTGAAGGTAAGAAAAATTCAGGCCGTCACCCAGTTACTCCATGGGGTAAACCAACCAAAGGTGCTAAGACTCGCCGTAAAAAAGCTAGCGATAAGCTTATAATTTCAAGAAGGAAAGGAAAATAGAGATGGCAAGATCACTCAAAAAAGGTCCTTTCGTAGATGATCATGTAATGAAAAAAGTTATTGCCGCAAAAAATGCAAACGATAACAAACCAATCAAGACTTGGTCAAGACGTAGCACGATTGTACCTGAAATGATTGGACTAACATTTAACGTTCATAATGGCAAGAGCTTTATTCCTGTATATGTTACAGAAAATCATATAGGCTATAAACTTGGCGAATTTGCTCCAACACGCACATTTAAGGGTCACAAAGGCTCAGTGCAAAAGAAAATCGGCAAGTAAGGGGAGATGATATGAGTAAAGCAATTATAAAATTCGTAAGACTTTCTCCTACAAAAGCAAGACTTATAGCAAGAGAAGTTCAAGGTATGAATGCCGAGCTAGCACTTGCAAGCTTGCAATTTATGCCAAATCGTGGTGCTAAATTTATAGCAAACGCTATTAGCTCAGCAGTAGCAAATGGCGGATTTGAGCCAGAAGAGGTTGTAGTAACTAGTTGCCGCGTTGATGCTGGTCCTGTATTAAAGAGATTTAGACCAAGAGCAAGAGGAACAGCGAGCAAAATTCGCAAACCTACTTCTCATGTAATGGTAGAAGTATCTAAACCTGAAAAGAAGGAAGCATAATATGGGACAAAAAGTAAATCCAATAGGTCTTAGACTAGGAATTAACCGCAACTGGGAATCTAGATGGTTTCCAACCAAACAAAGTCTTCCTGAAAATATCGGTGAAGATTACAAAATTCGTGCATTTTTAAAGAAAAAACTTTACTATGCAGGAATTAGCCAAATTCTAATCGAAAGAACGGCTAAAAAACTTCGTGTAACCGTAGTTGCAGCTCGTCCTGGTATCATCATTGGCAAAAAAGGTCAAGATGTTGAAAACCTAAAGAACGAAGTTAGCAAACTTATCGGCAAAGAAGTAAATGTAAATATCAAAGAAGAAAGAAAAGCTCAAGCTTCAGCTCAACTTGCTGCTGAAAACGTAGCTATGCAACTTGAAAAGCGTGTCGCATTTAGACGTGCTATGAAAAAAGTTATCCAAGGTGCTCAAAAATCAGGCGCTAAAGGTATCAAAATTTCAGTTGCTGGTCGTTTAGGTGGCGCTGAGATGGCAAGAACCGAGTGGTATCTAGAAGGTCGCGTTCCGCTTCATACTATTAGAGCAAAGATAGATTACGGTGTAGCTGAGGCTCATACAACTTATGGAAACATAGGTATTAAAGTATGGATTTTTAAAGGTGAGGTTCTTCAAAAAGGTGTTCAACCTGAGAAAACTGAAGAAGAAGCACCTAAGAAAACACGTAGAGCAAGAAGAGGTAAATAATTATGTTGATGCCTAAAAGAACGAAATTTCGTAAGCAAATGAAAGGTCGCAACCGTGGTTATGCGACTCGCGGAGCATCTTTAGCAACTGGCGAATTTGCACTTAAAGCTGTTGAGGCTGGTAGAGTAAATTCACGCCAAATAGAAGCTGCTCGTCAAGCTCTAACTCGTCACGTAAAGAGACAGGCTAAAATTTGGATTAGGGTTTTCCCTGACAAGCCACTTACTAAAAAACCTCTACAAACTCGTATGGGTAAAGGTAAGGCAGGAGTTGAAGAGTGGGTTATGAACATTAAACCTGGTCGTATAATATTTGAAATGGCTGGTGTTGACGAAGAGTTGGCTCGTGAAGCTTTAACTTTGGCTCTACACAAACTTCCTTTCAAATCAAAATTTGTAACGCGAGAGAGTGAAAATGAAATATACTGAGTTAAAAGATAAGAGCGTTGCAGAATTAAACGCGTTGCTAAAAGAGAAAAAGGTGCTTTTATTTACATTGAGACAAAAGCTAAAAACTATGCAGTTAAGCAACCCTAATGAGATTAGTGCTGTTCGCAAAGAGATAGCTCAGATCAACACTGCAATTAGTGCAACAAGACAAGGGGCGTAAAATGGCATTAAAAAGAGAAATTCAAGGTGTTGTTTTACAAAAAGCTGGAGATAAGACAGCTACTATTTTGGTAGAAAGACGTGTTATGCACCCAAGATACCATAAATTTGTAAAACGCTTTAAAAAGTATTTAGTTCATGATGAGAAGAATGAGACAAGAGCAGGCGATACAGTTGTTGCAGTTGAGTGCAGACCACTTTCAGCTCGCAAGAATTTTCGCTTAAAAGCTGTATTGGCAAAGGGAGTTGAGTAATGATTCAAAGTTTTACAAGACTTGCAGTTGCTGATAACAGCGGTGCAAAAGAGTTAATGTGTATAAAAGTTCTTGGCGGCAGCAAAAGAAGATACGCTACACTTGGCGATATCATAGTTTGCTCTGTTAAAAAAGCTCTTCCAAATGGTAAGATCAAAAAAGGACAGGTTGTAAAAGCTGTTGTTGTAAGAACTAAAAGAGAGGTTCAAAGAGATAATGGTTCGCTAATCCGTTTTGACGAGAACGCAGCTGTTATACTTGATAGCAAAAAAGAGCCAGTCGGCACTCGTATTTTTGGACCAGTTGGACGTGAAGTTAGATATGCTAACTTTATGAAGATTGTTTCGCTAGCTCCGGAGGTTTTATAATGGCTAATGTAAAATTTAAAGTCAAAAAAGGCGATACTGTAAAGATCATCGCTGGTGACGATAAAGGCAAAACTGGTAAAATTTTAGCAGTTCTTGCAAAAAAAGGTCAGGTTATAGTTGAGGGATGCAAAGTAGCTAAAAAAGCTATCAAACCAAGCGAAAAAACTCCAAATGGTGGTCACGTAAATAAAGAGATGCCAATTGACATATCAAACGTCGCGAAAGTTGAAGGATAAGAGATATGAGTAGATTAAAAGATAAATTTAACGAAACTATCAAGCCAGCTCTCGTAAAAGAATTTGACATCAAAAATCCAATGCTTATCCCTGCGCTCGAGAAAATCGTGATCAGTGTAGGTGCTGGAGACTCTGCGAAAGATCAGAAAGTGCTTCAAAATATGGCTGATACCATTTCACTTATCGCTGGACAAAAAGCAGTTATCACTGATGCTAAAAAATCAGTTGCTGGCTTTAAAGTTCGCGAAGGTTTCCCTGTTGGTATCAAAGTAACTTTGAGAAAAGAGCAAATGTATGCTTTCTTAGATAAGTTAATCAGTGTTGCTCTTCCAAGAGTTAAAGACTTCCGTGGTCTTCCAAAAAATGGCTTTGACGGACGTGGAAACTATAACTTTGGTCTTAGCGAGCAGCTAATGTTTCCAGAGGTTGAGTATGATAAAATTTTACGAACTCATGGTATGAATATTACGATTGCTACTACGGCTAAAAACGATAAAGAGGCATTCAAATTGCTAGAGCTATTTGGTGTGCCGTTTGCAAAAGGAAAGTAAAATGGCAAAGAAATCAATGATAGCAAAAGCTGCACGCAAGCCAAAATTTGCGGTTCGCGGCTATACTAGATGCCAAATTTGCGGTCGTCCGCACTCTGTTTATAAAGATTTTGGAATTTGCCGTGTTTGCCTAAGAAAAATGGCTAACGAAGGCCTAATACCTGGTCTTAAAAAAGCAAGTTGGTAAGGAAGAGAAATGTTGAACGATTTAATATCAGATGGATTAACACGCATTAGAAATGCAAGTATGAGAAGACTTGAGACTGCGAAATTGCTTCATTCTAAGGTTGTTGAGGCTACTCTTTCTATCCTTGCAGCAAAAGGCTATGTAGAGAGCTACAACGTTATCGAAGAAGGTAACAAGAAATTTATAAACGTAGTTTTAAAGTATGATGAGTACGGCAGAAGCGTTATAAACGAGCTTAAAAGGGTTTCAAAACCTGGTCGCCGTGTTTATCAAGGCAAAGACGACATTAAGCGTTTTAAAAATGGTTACGGAACAGTTATCGTTAGTACAAGCAAAGGCGTTATGAGCGGTATTGAGGCAAGTAAAGCTGGCGTTGGCGGCGAGGTTCTTTGCACCGTTTGGTAATAAACTGCGTTAAAAACGCTATTTTGACCTTATAGCTTAAGGTTAAAATTTCTTTTTAGCTAGGTGAAATTTTATATTTCGCCAAAGCTAAATTTAGAAATTCAAATGAAGGTTTCGTCAAATTTGACGATCAAATTTACGGCATTGTGGTGTTTATTCGTAAATGTAGGAACACCCTAGACAAGTAAAGGAAAAAAATGTCACGTATTGGAAAACAGCCTATCGCTATCCCAAGTGGTGTAGACGTTAGCGTTGAAAATAATGTCCTAAAATTTAAAAAGGGCAATCACTTAAAAGAGCTTGACACAAAAGGTCACGTTGATGTCAAGATAGAAAATGGTCATATAGTTTTTGCTCCAAAGGGCGAAGATCGCCAAAGCAGAGCTTACTGGGGAACATATAGAGCACTTGCTAACAACATCGTAACTGGTATCACTCATGGCTTTACTCGTCAGCTTGAGATCAACGGCGTTGGTTATAAAGCAGCTGCAAAAGGTAAAATTTTAGAGCTTTCTCTTGGTTTTTCACACCTTATCAACTATGAGCTACCAGCAGGCGTTGAAGCTAGTGTTGATAAAAACGTTATTACTATCAAAGGTGACGATAAACAAGTAGTAGGTCAAGTGGCTGCTCAAGTTAGAGGATTTAGACCACCTGAGCCATATAAAGGCAAGGGCGTTAAATATCTAGAAGAACGTATCATCCGCAAAGCGGGCAAGACATCTAAGAAGTAAGGAGCGGTAAATGACAGCAAAAGTACTAAAAAGAAAAATCGCTCTTAGAATTAAGAGAAAAAGAAGAATCAGAGGTAAAATTTCTGGTGTTGCAACTTGCCCAAGAGTTTCTATTTTCAAATCAAACAGAACTCTTTATGTTCAAGCGATTGATGACGTTACAGCTACTACACTAGCTGCAGTTGATGGTAGAAAAATAGGCATAAAAGCAAATAAAGAAGGTGCGGTCACTTTAGCTAAAGAATTTGCTAAGGCTTTAAAAGCTAAGAAGATAGATGTTGCGATTTTTGATAGAAATGGTTATTTATACCATGGCGTTATCGCAGCATTTGCTGAAGCTTTAAGAGAAAATGGCATCAAGCTATAACCCAAAGGAAAATCGATGGAAAAATATAATAGAGAAGAATTTGAAGAAGTAATCGTCGATATCGGTCGGGTTACAAAGGTTGTTAAAGGTGGTCGTAGATTTAGATTTACAGCTTTAGTTGTTGTTGGTAATAGAAATGGCCTAGTTGGCTTTGGATATGGCAAAGCTAAAGAGGTGCCAGATGCGATGAGAAAAGCGATTGACGACGCATTTAAAAATATTATCCACGTTAAGATCAAGGGCACAACTATCCCTCACGATGTAGAGGTAAAATACAACGCAAGTAGAATGCTACTTCGCCCAGCTAGCGAGGGTACTGGTGTTATCGCTGGCGGTAGTGCACGTCCTATTATCGAGCTTGCAGGTATTAAGGATATCCTTACTAAATCACTTGGCTCAAACAACTCAGCAAATGTCGTTCGTGCTACTATAAAAGCACTTAGTTTGCTAAAAAGCTAAGAGAAAGGAGTTAAGATGGCATTAGAAAAATTAACACCTGCTGCAGGTTCAACTCATGCAACTAAAAGAATAGGTCGTGGTCAAGGCAGTGGCAATGGCAAAACTGCCGGCAAAGGTAATAAAGGTCAAAGAGCAAGAAAAGGCTACAATGAAAAAAGAGGTTTTGAGGGCGGACAACAACCACTTCAAAGACGTCTTCCAAAGGTAGGCTTTGCTTCTAAATTTGAAAAACCTTATGTTATCAATGTTGAAAAGATCGCAGCTATAAAAGAGCTTGCGGAAATTTCAATCGCAACAATAGCTAGCGTTCATAAAATTTCAAAGAGCGTTACTAAGATAAAACTAATCGGTGCAAGCGCAAAAGCTCTTGCTTCAAAGATCAAAGACGAGAACGTTAGCGTTAGCGGAACAAAATAATGGATAAAACACTGACCAACAAGATTTTAATCACGTTGGCATTTTTGTTCGCATACAGGATACTGGCTTATGTGCCAGTTCCTGGTGTTAATGTCGACGTAATTAAAGAATTTTTCAATTCAAACAATAGCAACGCCTTGGGTCTATTTAATATGTTTAGTGGTAAAGCCGCTGAGCGTTTAAGCATCATATCTCTAGGCATCATGCCTTACATTACAGCTTCGATCATCATGGAGCTTCTAGCAGCGACATTTCCAAAGTTAGGTCAGATGAAAAAAGAGCGCGACGGTATGCAAAAATATATGCAAATCATACGTTATGCGACTATCGTTATCACTCTTGTACAATCAATCGGCGTCTCTATCGGACTTCAAAGCTTAAGCGGTCGTGGTGGCGAGCAAGCTATCATGATAGATATGAATTTATTTATCGCGATCTCTGCTGTATCTATGCTAACTGGCACCATGCTACTTATGTGGATAGGTGAGCAGATCACGCAGCGCGGTATAGGCAATGGTATAAGTCTTATCATCTTTGCGGGCATCGTCTCTGGCATACCAAGTGCGATCGGCGGAACTGTAAATTTGGTAAATACTTCTGAAATGAATTTCTTAACAGTCATCGCTATTTTGGTGATCATTTTAGCGACCATCGGTGCTATTATCTTTGTCGAGATGGGCGAAAGACGTATCCCTATTTCTTACTCAAGAAAAGTGATAATGGAAAATCAAAACAAACGTATAATGAACTATATACCGATCAAAGTAAATTTAAGTGGCGTTATCCCACCGATATTTGCTAGTGCGATTTTGATGTTTCCAAGTACTATTTTGCAGGCTAGCACAAATCCAGTAATTCAAGCTATCAACGACTTTTTAAGTCCAAATGGCTATATGTTTAATGTTTTGACATTTTTATTTATCATCTTCTTTGCGTTTTTCTATGCATCTATCGTGTTTAACACAAAAGATATAAGTGAAAATTTGAAAAAACAAGGTGGATTTATCCCAGGTGTTAGACCAGGCGAGAGCACAGCTAGCTATCTAAATGAAGTAGCTGGTAGGCTAACTTTAGGTGGAGCTTTGTACTTGGGTATCATTTCAACATTACCTTGGGTACTTGTAAAGACTATGGGCGTACCATTTTATTTTGGTGGTACATCAGTTCTTATCGTGGTTTCAGTAGCACTTGATACGATGAGACGTATAGAAGCTCAGTCTTATACAAACAAATACCAAACTCTAAGTGCAGTAGGTCTATAAAATGGCTATCACGCTAAAAAGACCAGCTGAGATAGAGAAAATGAGAGCGGCGAATAAGATCGTCGCTCGAACACTTGATCACGTTTCTACGATCATAAAACCTGGAATTTCACTTCTTGAGATAGATAAAATTTGCGAAGATATGATAAGAGCTGCTGGAGCAAAACCGGCCTTTAAAGGGCTTTACGGCTTTCCAAATGCAGCTTGCATAAGCGTCAATGAAGTGGTAATCCACGGAATTCCAAATGAGTACAAGCTAAAAGAGGGCGATATCGTTAGTGTAGATATTGGTTCAAATTTAGATGGTTACTTTGGTGACTCGGCTAGGACATTTGGAGTTGGTAAAATTTCAAAAGAAGACGAAGCTTTGATCGCTTGCTCAAAAGATGCGCTATATTTTGCGATTGATTTTATAAGAGCTGGTATGCATTTTAAAGAAATTTGCTACGAGCTTGAGAAATTTATAGTAGGCAGAGGCTATGTACCTTTGCGCGGATATTGCGGTCATGGCATAGGCAAAAGGCCACACGAAGAGCCAGAAATTCCAAACTATCTTGAAGGAAACAACCCAAAAGCTGGGCCAAAGATAAAAGAGGGAATGGTTTTTTGTATAGAGCCGATGATCTGCCAAAAAGATGGCACGCCAGTTTTAGGAAGCGATAACTGGAAAGTAACCTCAAAAGATGGTTTGAGAACTAGCCATTATGAGCATTGCATGGCGATAGTTAATGGCAAAGCTGAAATTTTAAGCCAAGAGTAAAATTTATAGCAAATTTAAAGAAAGGAGAGTTTGTGGCAAAAGACGATGTCATTGAGATTGATGGAAATGTTGTTGAAGCACTGCCAAATGCAACTTTTAAAGTTGAGCTTGACAACAAACATATCATTTTATGTCATATCGCCGGAAAGATGAGAATGCATTATATAAAGATAATGCCTGGCGACCGCGTAAAAGTAGAACTTACGCCATATAGCCTAGACAAGGGCAGGATCACTTATAGATATAAGTAAATTTGATTTTGTGGCAAATATGCTAAGTAAATTTAAAGCTGGTTTTGGGTAAAATCCAAGCTTTGCGAAAAGCTGTATGAAGAATTATTTTCAAAGTTCCCCACTTATTTTGAAAATAGTTGGTTTAAATTATTTCTTTAGACCTGATGCAGCCCCTAAAAAAGTGGAATAAATTTTTAGGAGACTAAAATGAAAGTTCGTCCTTCTGTAAAGAAGATGTGTGACAAATGTAAAATTGTCAAACGTAGTGGCATAATTCGTGTTATCTGCGAAAATCCAAAACATAAACAAAGACAAGGATAAGGCATGGCACGTATTGCAGGTGTAGATTTACCAAACAAAAAGAGAATCGAGTATGGTTTGACTTATATCTATGGTATAGGTCTTTATAAATCTCGTCAAATTCTTGACGCAGCTGGAATTTCTTATGATAAGAGAGTTTACGAGCTTAGCGAAGACGAAGCAGCAGCTATCCGTAAAGAAATTCAAGAGCACCACGTCGTTGAGGGTGATTTGAGAAAACAAGTTGCTATGGATATCAAAGCTCTTATGGATCTTGGAAGTTATAGAGGTCTTCGCCACAGAAAGGGTCTTCCTGTTCGTGGTCAAAAGACTAAAACTAATGCTAGAACTAGAAAAGGCAGACGTAAAACTGTCGGTGCGGCTACTAAGTAAGGCAAGGGTTAAAGGATAATAAATGGCGAAAAGAAAAATTGTTAAGAAAAAAGTAGTTAGAAAAAGCATAGCCAAAGGTATCGTTTATATCAGTGCAACATTTAACAACACTATGGTAACTGTAACTGATGAAATGGGAAATGCTATTGCATGGAGTAGTGCAGGTGGCTTAGGCTTTAAGGGTAGTAAAAAATCAACTCCTTATGCAGCTCAACAAGCTGTAGAAGATGCTTTAAACAAAGCAAAAGAACACGGCATTAAAGAAGTTGGCATCAAGGTTCAAGGTCCAGGTAGCGGACGTGAAACGGCTGTTAAGAGTGTAGGTGGTGTTGAAGGCATAAAAGTAACTTTCTTCAAAGATATCACACCTTTACCACACAATGGTTGCAGACCGCCAAAACGCCGCCGCGTATAATTAGAGAAAATTAGGAGAAATTATTATGGCTAGATATACAGGACCTGTTGAAAAATTAGAAAGACGTCTTGGTGTGTCTCTTGCGTTAAAAGGCGAAAGAAGACTTGCTGGTAAAAGTGCTTTAGAAAAAAGACCTTATGCACCAGGACAACACGGACAAAGAAGAGCAAAAATAAGCGAATATGGCTTACAACTTCGCGAGAAGCAAAAAGCTAAATTTATGTATGGTGTTTCAGAGAAACAATTTAGAAGATTGTTCCAAGAAGCAGCACGCCGCGAGGGCAATACTGGTGCTCTTTTGGTTCAACTACTAGAGCAGAGATTAGACAATGTTGTTTACAGAATGGGCTTTGCAACAACTCGTCGTTTTGCTCGCCAGCTTGTAACTCACGGACATATTTTAGTAAATGGCAAGAGAGTGGATATCCCATCTTACAGAGTGGAGCCAGGCTCTAAAGTAGAAGTTGCTGAGAAATCTAAAAACAATCCACAAATCATTCGCGCGATCGATCTTACAGCTCAAACTGGCATCGTTGCTTGGGTAGATGTGGAAAAAGAGAAAAAATTTGGAATTTTCACTAGAAATCCAGAAAGAGAAGAGGTTATCATTCCTGTTGAGGAAAGATTTATAGTAGAGCTTTACTCAAAATAATAGAGGGTATAAAGATGAGAAAGATTACTACATCAGCTTATATGCCAACTGAAATAGAAGTTAAAAGTGTTAGCGAAAATGTCGCTAACATTACAGCATATCCTTTTGAAGCAGGTTATGCTGTTACTTTGGCTCACCCCCTACGCCGTCTTCTTTACACAAGCACAGTAGGCTTTGCTCCTATCGGTGTAAAGATAAAAGGCGTTAGTCACGAATTTGATAGTATGCGTGGCATGCTTGAAGACGTGGCATTTTTTATTATAAATTTGAAGAAGATCAGATTTAAATTAAAAAGTGGCAGCGAGCGTGAAGTTATAGAGTATAGCTTTAAAGGACCAAAAGAGATAACTGGAGCTGACCTAAATAACGACCTAGTTGAGATCGTTAATCCAGACGCATATCTTGCAACCATCAACGAAGATGCTGAGTTAAATTTCTCAGTTATCATCCAAAAAGGTATCGGATATGTTCCTAGTGAAGAGATCAGAGAAGAGATCGAAGACGAGTACATCGCACTAGACGCTTTCTTTACACCTGTTAAAAAAGCAGTTTATGAGATACAAAATGTCTTGGTTGAAGATGATCCAGACTACGAGAAGATCGTATTTACAATAACAACAGATGGTCAAGTTGGTCCAGTAGAAGCTTTTAAAAATTGTTTAGAAGCTATGTATCAACAAATGTCAGTATTTAAAGGAATTTTGGATATTGATGTTAGTGCCCCAGTTGCTAGTTCAAGCGCAAGTGGCGAGTTCTCAAAGCTACTTTCTAGTGTAGAAGATCTAAATTTAAGCGCTAGAAGTTTTAACTGCCTTGACAAAGCCGATATTAGATTTATCGGCGAGCTTGCGTTGATGGACGAAAATGAGCTTAAAGAGCTTAAAAATTTAGGTAAAAAATCTCTTGAAGAGATAAAAGCGGTTATGGAAGAGATAGGCTATCCAGTTGGTGTCGATGTGTTAAAAGATAGCAAAGAGCAACTCAGAAAGAAAATAACCGAGCTAAAATCACAAATGAGTGCAAAAGAATAAAAGGACAATAGATGAGACATAAACACGGATATCGCAAACTTGGTAGAACGTCATCTCATAGATCTGCATTGCTTAAGAATTTAGCGATAGCTATCATCAAAAGCGAAAAGATAGAGACAACTTTACCAAAAGCAAAAGAGCTTAGAAGCTATGTTGAAAAGCTTATCACAAGAGCTAGAAAGGGCGACTCTAACGCTCACAGAGCAGTATTTGCTTCATTGCAAGACAAAGAGACTACAAATAAGCTAGTTACTGAAGTAGCTCCAAAATTTAAAGAGCGCAACGGTGGCTATACAAGGATTATCAAAACTCGCGTTCGCAGAGGCGACGCAGCTGAGATGGCTTATATAGAGCTAGTAGCTGAATAATCCCCAGAGAGCCTATCTGGCTCTCTTTTCTTTCTAAATTTTTCTTTTTACGTTTATTTTTTAAAAATTTTGTTTTAAATTTATCCATTTTAGTCTATGGCAAATTTACAAGTCGGAGCATTATAAATTTTTATTTCGTGGCTTTTAGATGAGCTGCTGTGATAGGTTAAAATAGTTGGTGTAAGTAAATTTATAGCGGTTTGTAAGCACAAAAAACGCAAGCAGACACTCTTTAATTTATGCCAAAAACTTTCAAAATGAGGTTTTAAATTTCTAGCTCAACTTATCTATTAAATTTTAAAGCCAACGCCATAAATTTCTAAATTTAGATCTAGTAGTTTTTAAATTTTACTTCGGTGATTTTTTGTGATATTTGCTTTGGGCGGGTTATTTCTATTTTGAGTGTTTCTAGGTTAAATCTATAAGCTATTTTGCGATGTTTTAGGATTAGGGACTATATATTTAAGATGCAAAACCAAAAGCAGGGTAAATTATCCAGATAAACTATCTCAAATTTAAATTATTCAAAAAAACAAATTTAAAATTTATAATCCAAAAAGTTGCAAAATTCTAAATTTTGATAGACTACAAAAAGGGCTTGGCCAATGTAACTAGGGTGACCAAGAAGATGACATAAATTTGATCTGAAATAGCCTATGATATGACAAATATGCGGAGTTGTATATGGTAAATTAACAACCAAATATATAGACTAGATACGATAAAACTAAACCAAAATATATGAACCAGATACAATCAAAAACCGATAGATGCAAATTCTACAAAGTAAATTCTAAATTCCAGCCTTCTAAAATATCCAAATTTATCCAGTCTCAAGCCAGCCTAAATTTACAAGTCAAACTCTACAAATTTCTAAATTTTACTCTGAAAGAGACGATATTTGTTTTAACTATCTTACAAAGGACTTGAGATGATAGGTGGTGTAAATGGAGCTAATGTAAATTTATACAGTGGCTTTCAAAACATTAGAGAGCAAGGCGCTAGCCATATTAAACCAACTTCAGACGAAAATTCCTTAAATTTCTCATCTCAGAATTTAACCAAAAAGACCAACCAAAGCAGTGAGCAGATAAATTTAAGTCGCACGAGCGAGAGCAAATTTAGCAAAGATGATGAGCCACTAAAATTTGCTAGAGATAACTCACTCACAGGCATGGCCGCTAATGGCAAGATAAGTATCTGGGGCAAGCTCATGGGATACGACAAGCAAATGAGACAAGATGAGATAGATGAGCTTAAAAGTTTTGTTAGTCAGACCGAGGCGCTTGGTTTTGGAAGGCTTTACGAATCGATCATCGGATACTATCCAACAAACGTCGATCTCTTCGCGAAAGAGTACACGTCAAAAGATGATAGCGGTACTTTGCTCGGACTTAGGCACAAGAGCCACGTGGAGGGCTTTGAGATACTTGATAAGGATATGAGCGTAGAAGAATTTAAAGATAGGTGGCTGGACTATGCGCTAAGGCAATATCTTGGCGAGAGAGTCGGCGTGGAGAGTATCACGATAGGCAAGAAGGCCATCTCAATGCTAACTAGCACGAACAAGCCACCGATCGAATATGAGACAATGCAAAGTATAAATTTCACTGACGATGAGAGCAGGCAGAGATTTTTAACGCTGATGAAGGCTGGTATGAAGAGCGGCGCGAAATTTAAAGAGGTGATAGAGGGCGTGCTGTCGCTTTACAATGTGCAAAATACCGATAAGCTTGATGGCAACAAGGTCTATGCATCAGTGATTGGCCGAAGCGAGAAACTAGCGACCTACGATATCAATAAAGATGAGAAATTTGCCTATCTTAAGGAGCTAATGCGCCTTGAAAAAAGCGGCATAGACATACTAAAACTGATGGAGAAAAGCCAAAAAAAGCGAAATTTAGACGTAAAAGTCTAGCCATTTGTCTGCAAATTTAACCCCCAAAGCCATCCTTTTACTTTCAAATGATACAATTTTGATTTTAATTATTACATTTTGCTTTTAAATTTTACGGGAGCTCTAATGAAAAAAGTGGTTTGGTTAAATCCTGTTGTAAAAAACATCTACGACTTTGCCGCACTTAAAGAAATTTTGCAAGACAAAGGCTTTAGCGTAGTAGAGTGCGAAAAAGACCACGTTAAAAGTGTAAAAAACGCATACAAAAACGCTCTTACGCAAAGTGAGCTTATTTACGATAGTCGCTGTCCGAGGGCTGTAAATTTCATCAGGGCAAATTTCAAAGAGCAAGCCGATCTCATATCAAATTTAAACCCTATTTTAATAGAAAGCGCGCTTGAGCTTAGCGCAAAGCTAAAAGAGGACGAGTGGCTTTACGTGACGACGCCATGCGAGGACTTGGCAGAGCTTGGCAGAGGGCTAAATTTAGCGCGAACCACATTTTTGACGTGGAGAAGCTTTAGGGAGCAAAACGCCATAAATTTAAAGATGCGCAACATCGAGCAAAGTCCGATACCGCCGGGCTTTTTTACAAATTTGGGCGTAAAAACACTAAGTCTTAGTAGCAAAGAGAAGATAGAAAACGCCCTTTCATATAAATTTAGCGAGCTTAAAAACTACCAGATCATCGAGCTTTTATACTGCGAAAACGGCTGTCACAACGGAGATGGGCTGTGAGGGAGATTTTTAAAAAGAGCATTTTGATCTTAGCGATCTTTGCCATCTGGCAGGTCGTTTGCGAGCTAGAAATTTTCACGCCATATATCTTGCCAAGTCCGCTAGCTACGATAAAGACGATGTATAGCATGAGCCTAAGCGGCGAGCTTGCTACGCATACGATCATCAGCTTTAAGCGCATATTTGCAGGATATGCTCTCTCGTTTGCCTTAGCGCTCGTGCTTGGCGGTATAGCGGCACTTTTGCCAAAGATCAGCGTTTATTACGAGTGGATACTAGAGTTTTTTAGAAATATCCCGCCGCTTAGTTTGATCGCCATTTTGGTGCTTTGGTTTGGTATAAACGAGACACCAAAGATCATCATTATCATCTTGGCTTCGTTTTTTCCGATGTTTCTAAGCATCCAAAAGGGGCTAACAAGCTGCGATATAAAGCTCATCGAGGTTGGTAAAATTTTTGGCTTTAGTAAATTTGAGATTTTTTACAAGATCATCTTAAAAAGCGCACTAAAAGATATCTTTGTCGGCATGCGAATAGGCTTTGGCTACGCCATGCGCGCGATCATCGGAGCGGAGATGATAGCGGCTTCAAGTGGGCTGGGCTACTTAATCCTTGACGCAGAAGAGCTCTCACGCGCGGATAGGATATTTGTGGGCATTTTTACGATCGGCATTTGCGGTGTGCTCATAGATAGGCTCTTTTTGCTTTTGATAGCGAAATTTAGCCTGTTGCGAGGTGAGAAATGATAGAAATTTCAAATTTATCTAAGCATTTTTTTATAGGCGAAAAGCGTATCGACGTTTTGAGAGGGCTAAATTTGAGCATAAAAAAAGATAAGATCACCGTCATACTTGGTAGAAGCGGTTGTGGCAAAACTACGCTTTTGCGCCTTATAGCAGGCCTTGAGAGCGTAAGTCAGGGCGAGATAAAATTTAAAGAGCAAGCAAAGATCGGCTTCGTTTTTCAAGAGCCCCGTCTTATGCCGTTTCTAAACGTCTATGAAAACATTGTATTTGCGCTTAAAAAGCATGAAATAGAGGCTACAAAAATCGATAGTTTGATATCGATGATAGGGCTTAGCGACTTTAAATTTGCCGCAGTTTCGCAGCTCTCTGGTGGCATGAGCTCGCGCGTTTCGCTTGCTAGAGTGCTTGCGTATGAGGCAAATTTGATCCTCATGGACGAGCCATTTGCCGCGCTTGATGCATTTACGAGAGCTAGCATGCAGGCTGAAATCCTAAAAATACAAGCTGGCAAAACCATCCTTTTTGTCACTCACAACATCGACGAGGCGCTATTTTTGGCTGATGAGATCATCTTGCTTGAAAAGGGTGGGATAAAGTCAAACTACGAGCTATCAAATTTAGCAAGGCCAAGAGATCTGCTAAGCGAGGAGCTAATAGCGATAAAACGCAAAATTTTGAGTGAAATTTAGGCAAATAAAATGATAATTAAAACCAAAATGAAGCAAAAGATTATATAATCTTGAAAATTTTTAAAAGGAGTAAGTATGAGAAAGTTTTTTAAGGTTTTGTATGCGGCCTCTTTGCTTTGCCTAGTCGCAAACGCAAGCGAGGGCTTAGATAAGATCGGCATGACCTACGTCAAATCGCCGCTAAACGTCCCATCGATCGTCGATAAATTTAAAGGCTTTTACGCAAAGTCTTTTGGCGTGCCAGTCGAATACTCCGAGATCACCTCAGGTGCTAAGCAAACGCAAGCGCTCGCTTCAAATTCGCTCCAGTTTTTAAACTGCGTGGGCGGTACTTCGGTCATACTTGCAGCGGCAAATAAGGCTGACATAAAGATCATAAGCGCCTATTCAAGGGCACCAGAGGCTTTTGTTATATTTTCTAAAGATAAAAACATCAAGTCGCCAAAAGATCTAAAAGGCAAAAAAGTGGCAGGTCCAAAAGGCACGATCTTAAACGAGCTTTTGGTGAGATACCTAGCTCTTGGCGGACTTAGCATAAACGACGTAGAGTTCATTTCTATGGGTATCCCAGCTGCGCAAGCTGCACTTGAAAATGGCAGCGTCGATGCAGCGCTTCTTGCAGGACCTGCTGCTTACAACGCTCAAAAATCAGGCCTAAATGTAGTGACAACTGGCAAAGGCGTCATCACACCAGTCATCGTCACGGCAACAAGCGGGGAGTTTTATAAAAAGCACAAAGACGTAGTTGAGAAATTTAAAAAGGCTCAGGATGAAATTTTGGCCTACATCAAGGCAAACGAGGATGAGGCGCTTAAATTTACGGCTGAAGAGACTGGGCTTAGCATAGAGGCGGTAAAGAGCATGTATCCTCAGTACGACTTTAGCTCAAAGATCACGGCTGATGATATAAAAGCGCTTGAGGCTACGCAAGAATTTATGCTTGAGAGCAAGATGATTGAACATAAAATCGATATAAAATCACTTCTACTAAACTAAATTTAAAGGGCAAATTTGCCCTTTTTTACAAATCCATCATGAAAATTTTTGAATATTAATGCTAACCTTCTGATAAAATTAAGATTAAAATTTGCCAATTATATAAATTTGATCTATTCTAATCCCTGCCTAAAAACCTTACCGCCATTTTTCTTGCTTTTTCTATCTTTTCAGCCTCTTGATTTTGGACTGCGCTAGATGATATCCACTTTTTGCCAAATAAATTTTGAGCTGCTTCTATCATAACTGCGCAGGCGTATAGCTCTTTTTCGCTAGAGATGCCTTGCAAAAATGCGGCTTTTGTTTTATCTCGCAAGATTGCTTGGCTGGCCCTGTGAAACGACATCTGCATAAGGCTAGCTGCCGCCCAAGCCCTGCAAAGGCTATCTTTACTACCAAGCATCTCGCTTATTAAAATATCTATTTGCTCTAACGTGCCAACCCAACCAAGCGCTATTATAAGCTTGCGGCGTAAGGCATCATTTGTCTCCAAAAAAGAAGTTATTTGAGGGATAAGGCGGTCACAAAACGCGTTGTAAAAATCTCTATGCTTAGATTTAGTGAGGATTTGCGCTATAAGATAGATGGTTTCTATTTTTAGTTTTTGATCGCTCTTTTTGGCTAAGCGCTCAAACAAAAACTCCAGCCCAGCGCCTCCATGCCTATCAAAACTGCTTTCTAAATTTAGCTGCCCGCCCTCTTGCCACTCTTTGCAAATGAGCTCATAGTGATACGCTATCTCGTCACTTGCGCCTAAATTTGCTATAAATTTGATCCTTTTGCCGTCCTGAAAATTTTCTTTTTCTAACTCCAGATATTCTTTTTCAAGATCATTTAAACTTAGCACTATTTACTTTATCACCTCAAGTTTGGCTTTGCAGGCATCTTTGTAAGCACTTGTGAAATTTGAGCTAACGCACTCGTCCAAATAGCCCTTAGCCAGCTTGTACTGCTTTTGTCTGATATAAATTTCGCTTGCTAAATTTAGAGCATGCAGGCGCTCTTCTGGCTCAAGCTTCATATTTAGGATAAATTTCGCCTCATCAAGCGCCTCGTCAAGATTATCTATCTTTAGTGAAGCCTCAGCGAAGTCAAAATTTAGCTTTGGTGAGAAGGTCTTTATCTTGGCTTTGGTTTGTAACTCAAGCGCCTTTTTAGAGTACATCGCGGCGATAGCGTAGTCGTTGCTCTTCATCGCGTAGTCACATATAGCTGCGTATGCCTCGATAATCTTAAAGTCCTGCCCCCTTAGCTGCTCGATCGCACTGATCGTTGAGACCGCCTCGGTAAAGCGTTTTAGCGCAAGTAGCGAGTAAAATCTATCAAAAAGAGAAGGCGTCGGGTCTGAGTACTCGACCGCTGAGCCAAGCGAGAGCGCGTCATTTGCCGCAGTGATCGCATGCTCGTAGTCTTTATTTTTATATAAAATTTTGCTCAAATTTACCAGCCACTCGACTCTATCTTCTAAATTTTCATCCTTTACATGCGCCTTTGCAAGCTCTAGCGCGTCGTTGTAGCGTGCTGTTCTAAAGTAGCAGTTAAATAGCTTAAACTGTGGCAAAGAGACCTTGCTCACATCGTAGTTTTCGAGTAAATTTACAACCGCCGTGCAGTCATCTTTGATGAAAAATTCTTTTGTTAGTTCAAGCGCAGCCTCATTTACTAGCTCCATTGCCCGGCTTAAATTTTCATCTTTTGCGAGGTTGTTATAAGCTAGCGCATCAGCAAATTTACGCTCTTTTAGATCAAGCTCAAGCTCGCTGATTAATGCCTTTTGGCTGATATTTGTGCCGGCATATTTTTCGATGAGATCTTTATACCTTGCGTGAAGTGCGGTGGCGTTTTTGTCGTCCTCTTCAAAAAATAGCCCATCCTTTGCCTTGGCGACCTCATCGATATAATCGCCATATTTAAACTCTTTTTCGTATCTGTTTAGATACTCATACGCCCTTTTTTCATCTTTGGTTTTGGCTAAATTTAGCGCTAAATTTTTTAATGCTGCCTCGTAAAAGTCCTTTGTCCTGTCGCTATTATTTACCAAAATTTCATAAATTTTAGCAGCCACGTCTGGCATATCTTTACTGGCAAATGTATAGGCTAAATTCATCGATTTTGTAGGATCGTTCATGAAAAATTTTTCATTTGCATTTGCGATCTTTAGTACAAATTTCTTTGCCTCGTCAAATTTCTCTTTATCGATATTTGCGTCTGCTAGGCTTAGTGCTGCCCTACTTGCAAGGTCGATGTCGTTTGTAGAGTAGAGCACCTTTTCATAGTCGCTTAGCGCCTCTTTTTGCCTGCCTATTTTATATAGGTAGTCAGCATAATCAAGCGCGGCAAGCTTTGTAAATTTTGACTCCGCGTGCTCTTCGCTTAGTATATCAAGCATATATTTTGCATCACTTGCGATGCTGTCTTTGAGGTAAGCTCTGGCGATGAGATATAGCACCTCTGGATAGTTCTCATCAGAAGGGAATTTTCTTATCCAGGCTCTGCCCTCGCTTACGATATCTTTTGGCTCAAGCCCTTCAAACTCACTCTTTGTCTCAAAAATTTTATCAAGCGCTCTTAGCCTAAAAAGCAAAAACTCGCTTGAGAAAAGACTGGCTGGGTGCCTTTTCATCGCTGTTTGCGTATCTTTTACCACGCTTTCATAAGCGCCCTTTTCGTAAGCTCTTTTTATATTTATGTAGATGTCTATATCATTGCTATCAAGCCCAGCTATAGGCGCTTTGTTAAGATCGAGCGCTCCAATGCTTGGACTTAGCATATCTCTAAAATCAGGCGAAAAATTTAGCCCAGATACTCTTTTGTTGTTTTCACTGAGTGAAGTGTCGATGATGATACTAAAGTGCTTTGAAATGGTCGTCTTTGGCGTATCTTGCACGCTTGGACTGCTGTAAAGCTCGGTTTGAACATTTAGAAGTTTTGAAGGTGCTTTTGGCATGATGACGATGAAGAGCTTGCCGTCTTGCTTTTTATATTTTATGTCCATTAAAGGCAGCGTCGTATCTTCGATCTTTGGCAAGATCCCATCATCTAGCATACAAACGTAGCGCTTCGTGTCGTAGGCTAAAATTTGCTCCACACATTCAAATTCTTTCTCGTCGCTTAGCTGAAGGACGCTATAAGGCTTATTTGCGTTTGCGCCGCTGTTTAGGCTAAGGCTAAATGCGGATAGATAAAGCGGTAAAAATAAGATGGTTAAGAGCTTTTTCATGCCGCCATTATAGTTAAATTTTCTAAAATCCTGAAGCAAAGACAAAATGCTCAATAAATTCCAAAATCGCTCCAGAAAATAAAAAGGCAAAGACCGTGCCAGCAACGGCAACTCCAACGATCACTTTTAGCGCCATCGAGACGTTTGAGATGTAGATATTTTTATCTTTTACGATAGGCTCTTTTAAAAACATAAAGACGATGAGCTTTAGGTAGTAATAAATAGCAATCGCAGAGTTTATCATGATGATGAGGCTAAGCACGATGTAATCAGACTTTATGAGCGATGAGATAAGCACCATCTTGCCCCAAAATACACTAAAAGGCGGTATGCCAGCAAGGGCGATCATGAAAATTCCCATTATCACGGCGTAACTTGGCAAAATTTTAATAAGCCCTGAAAATTTCTCATACGGATGTTTAAAGCGTTTGTCCCAGCAGACGACGTCGTCGCACCTTGCGACCCAAAGCATAGAAAATGCGCCCAAATTTGCAAACAAAAACATGATCCAGTAGAAAAACAAGGCGACATTTGCCTCGTGAGAATTTGCCACCAGTGCGCAAAGCACGACACCAGCGTGAGCTATCGAGCTAAAAGCGAGCATCCTTTTAACGTCTTTTTGCACTAGCGCCATGATGTTTGCAAGGCTCATCGTAAGCACGGCGATGATGTAGAGCATATCTTTTATCCATGAAATTCCAGAGCCCTCAAGCATCGCAAAAATTCTTAACGCAACGATAAAGCCCGCAACCTTTGGCACGATAGACATATATCCAGCTAGCGGGGCATTTGAGCCCTCATAAACGTCTGGTATCCATGTGTGAAATGGTATGAGCGAGAGCTTAAAGCCAATGGCTGAAGCAATGAAAACGCAGCCAAGAAGGATTATTAAATTTTGATTTAGGCTAAGATCTTTTATGACAACGCCGATACGAGCGATGTCTATTGAGTTTGTTGCTAGATAAAACATCGCTATCGCCATCGCAAAAAAGCCAGCTGAGAGCGAGCCCATTGCGAAGTATTTGATGGCAGCCTCGACGCTTTTTGTCTTGTTATGAAGGGCGATTAGGGTGTAGAGGCAAAGCGAGCTGATCTCAAGCCCTAAAAAGATGATGAGTAGGTTGTTTGAGCTCACCATAAACAAAAATCCAGCGATCATAAATAAAAATAGCGCGTAGTACTCGTAAATTTTATACTCAAAATACTCTTTTGTGCTAAGTGCAAGAGGGATGAAAAGGGCTGAGGCGATTAGGATGATGATCTGCGAGATGATAGAAATTCCATCTACCAAGAGCATATCCCAAAAGCTTAGGCTAAGCCCGTTAAAATCAAGCGTAATGCCTAAATTTACAAATATAGCGATGATGCAAAATACGCAGTAAAAATTTCTTGAGAGATCCTTTTTTATCGCTCCAACTATGAGGATAAAAAGTGCAAAAACCATCATGCTAAGCATCGGCGAGAGTGATTGTAGCGAGATCTCGTTTAGGTCTAAAAAGGCTATTTCGTTCATAGTTTGCTCCCGCCATTTAAAGATGAAATTTTATCCTTTGTGCCGTTATTTACAGCTCTAGTTTGCATTTTGCTTATGATATTTTGCACGCTTGGCTCAAGTGGTTTTAGTATCAAATTTGGTGCGATACCAAGGGCGATGATAAGCAAACAAAGTGGCACAAGAGCGGCTAACTCTTTAAAATTTAGATCTTTTAGGCTTAAATTTTTCTCTTTGCACTCGCCAAAAAAGACCCTTTTATAAAGTACGAGCATATAAACAGCGCCCACGATGATACTAAAGCCACCAAGTAGCGCAAAGAGCTTGTTTAGCTTAAAGACGCCAAGCAGGCTTAAAAACTCGCCTACAAAGCCAATGGTTAGCGGCAAACCGATGCTTGCAAGAGTTGCTATAAAAAACACAAGCGCATACTTTGGCATCACCTTAGCAAGGCCGCCAAATTCGCAAATTTCTTTGGTGTGAGCCCTCTCATAGATGACGCCAACTAGCAAGAACAAAGCGCCACTTACGATACCGTGGCTTATCATTAAAAATATCGAGCCGCCAAGACCTATTAAATTTAGTGAAAAAATGCCAAGCATGATGACACCCATGTGTGAAATGGAGCTATAAGCGATCACTTGCTTCATGTCGCTTTGCACGTAGGCAACGAGGGCTGCGTAAATGATCATGATGATGGCTATGACGCAGACAAAGCCGCTTAAAAGCAGGCTCGCATCTGGAAAAAGTGGTAGTGAAAATCTCACAAAGCCGTAAGTACCCATCTTTAAAAGCACGCTAGCAAGTAGCACTGAGCCGATAGTCGGAGCCTGTCCGTGCGCGTAAGGTAGCCACGTGTGAAATGGAAACAGCGGAGTTTTCACGCCAAAAGCGAAGAAAAATGCTAAAAATAGCCAAATTTGAGCATTTTCTCCTATACCAAGCTTGTACCAATCAAGCAGGTTAAAGCTAAAGACGCCGCTTTTTTGGTAGCACAAATAGCCGATAAAGATGATCGCCACTAGCATAAAAACAGAGCCTAAAAATGTGTAGATAAAAAATTTAATCGCAGCGTAAATTCTATTTTTACTGCCAAATGCGCCGATGATGTAAAGCAGCGGTATGAGACTAAGCTCCCAAAAGCTGTAAAACAAGATCATATCAAGCGCGCTAAAGACGCCCATCATCGTGCTCTCTAAAAATAGCACGCTAATAACCAGGTGCTTTAAATTTCCATCATCACTAAGTGCGGCGATAGAGATGAAGCTCATAAATGCGCTAAGGACTATAAGCACAAGTGAGATGGTGTCAATGCCGACAAAGTAGCTGATATTTAGGCTTGGTATGAGCGAGACTTGATGCGTTAAAACAAAGTCATAACCCTGAAAATCGACATTTACGCAGATAAAAATGGCTAGCAAAAGCTCGATTAAAGCGATGCTTGCTCCATAAAATTTGATGCTTTTATTTTCTATCAAAAAGCCAAGTATTGCGCTTATGGCTGGGAAAAATATGATGACACTTAGCATTATTTGGCTCCGTTTAATAAAAATATAAAGCTTAAAAGCAAGGCAAATCCTGCGACCATAAACCTAAGCATGACGCTTAGATCGCCACTTTGTATTTTGTTTGCAAGATATGCAAATTTAGTAACCAAAAGTGCGACAAAATCAACACTTCTATCAACTATCATCTCATCAAATTTCTTACAAATTTTAGAGATTAAAGCGTAGCCATTTATAAAAAATTTCTCATAAAATTTTGGTATAAAGTAGGCATTTTGCAAAATTTTGTAAATTTTACTTTCGCAAATGCTCTCTTTAAAAATTTCTTTTTTATAAGCAAACACAGCAAAGCCAGCGCTTGCAAGCACTAAAGTAAGCGTTAAAACGAGTAAGAAAATTTCACTGCTGTGAGATAAATTTAGCTTAAAATCCCCAAGGCTAGCACCCAAAAACTCGCTAAAGTTACTCCAGAAAAAGCCGCTGATGACTGAGAGAACACCAAGCACACTCATACCAACAAGCATGTAGTTTTTGGCTTCATGTGCGTGCTCCTCACTCTTTGGCCTTGCAAAAAAGACTAGCATGACAAGTCTAAAGCTATAAAATGCCGTAAGCACCGCGCCAAAGAGCAAGACGAGCCACAAAATTTGATCTTCGCTAAAGGCGACCTCTAAAATTTTATCTTTTGAAAAAAAACCAGCAAATGGATAAAAACCAGCCAATGCGCAGCTTGCGATGATAGAAAGTAACGCGGTTGGCTTCATAAATTTATAAAGTCCGCCCATTTTTTTGATATTTAGCTCATCATTCATCGCGTGCATAACGTTGCCAGCGCATAAAAAGAGAAGTGACTTGAAAAATGCGTGCGTGACAAGGTGAAAAAGTGCGATCTTATACGCCCCAAGTCCAGCAGCTACAAACATATATCCAAGCTGTGAAAGCGTCGAGTAAGCGACTATCTTTTTAAGGTCGTTATGCACTAGCGCGATGCTTGCGGCAAATATCGCCACAAATGCACCAAGGCAGGCGATAAAGTGCGAGACTTCGGGCACGTTTGCAAAGATGAAATTTGCGCGTATGACTAGATAGACGCCAGCTGTTACCATGGTCGCAGCGTGGATGAGGGCTGAAACTGGCGTTGGGCCCTCCATGGCGTTTGCAAGCCAAGTGTGAAATGGAAACTGCGCGCTTTTGCCCATGGCGCCTATGAAAAGAAGTGTGGCGATGATGCCTAAATTTAGCCCTGAAAGGTCGCTTCTAGCGCTAAAAACCTCGCTAAATTTAAGCGAGCCAAAGCTATAAAATATATAAAAGATGCCAACAAGCATGGCAAGGTCAGCCACTCTGTTCATCACGAAAGCCTCGTTTGCAGCGATGTTTGCGCTAGGCCTTTTATACCAAAAGCCAATGAGCAGCCAAGAGCAAAGCCCAACGCCCTCCCAGCCGATAAATAGCCCTATGAAGTTATCGCTTGATACAAGGACGTTCATGCAAAAGACAAAGAGCCCAAGGTAGCTAAAAAAGCGGTTAAAACTCGCGTCATCTCTCATGTAGCCAATGGAGTAGATATGTACGATGCTAGCGACCACGCCCACGGTGCTAAGCATCACAAGGCTGATCGCGTCAAGGTAGAAGCTAAAGCTAAGATCAAGCGAGCCTAAGCTTATAAACTCTTTTAGGGTTAAATTTAGTGGCTCATCTACGCTAAGACTAGCCGTTAGCATGAGTGAAGCTGTGGCGCTAACGATCATGAGAAGCGAGCAAAAAAGACCGATAAATAAATTCTTGCTGCTATGTGAAAAGATGCCAGCTATGATGAAGCTAAGAAGCGGGAAAAATAGCGAAATACAAAATAAAATCATCTCTTAGCCTTTCATATTTGTCATCGAATCTAAACTGATGCTGCCAGTCTTTTTATACCAAAGCACGAGCAGACCTAGTCCCACGGCAACCTCGCTAGCGGCGATGGCTACTATAAAAAATGCTATTATCTGCCCAGTTAGGTCAAAGTAGTATTTTGATATGGCTGCAAGCGCGATATTTGCTGAGTTTAGTAAAATTTCGCTTGAGAAAAATAGCATTATCAAATTTCTTCTTCTCATTATGCCAACTAGCCCTATGACAAAGACTAGGCTTGCTAGGATGAGGTAATGAGTAAGGCCTATCATAGCATCTCCTCAAATTTGCTTTGCGCGTCTAGGTCTTTGTGTATCAAGATAATGCCAGCCACCATCGCCACAAGTAGCATGATAGCGCACATCTCAAAGGCAAGCAGATACTTGCTAAAGAGTAAAATTCCAACCGCTTCGATGTTGCCAAGATTAGCGAGAGTAGAATTTACCACCTCTTGCTTAGCACTATAGATCGGCGCTAAAAAGATAAATATCAAAAGAAGCGCTATGAAGCTGCTTAGAAGATAGATGATGACCTTTGCTTTTTTGCCACTTTTTGGCTCGCACTCCTTGCTGGTGTCAAAAAACATCATCGCAAATGCGTATAAAACGACCACTGCGCCTGTATAGACGACGATTTGCACCACTCCTAAAAACTCAGCCCCAAGCAAGAAAAATATAGCTGATATAAAAACCATGCCAGCAGCTAGCGCAGAGACCGCATTTAGGGCGTTTTTGCAAAGCACGCTAAAAGAAAAACTAACTAATATAAGGGCGCTAAAAAGATAAAATGCAAAGCTCTCATACATCGCTTGACCCTTTTAAATTTATATCCATCGTTTCTGCCTTATCTTCATTTGTAAGCGCATTTGGCGTCTTTTTCACTAGGCTATCAGCATTTTTAGGTAGTGCACCATAGCCCTCAAACTCAGCTTGATCTTTTAAAAATTTATTATCCGTCAAAAACTCAGCCTTTGTGCCAAAGAGGATTTTATTTTCACTTGCGACCTCGTACTCTTGCCCGCAGACGATAGCAAGCTCAGGGCAGACATCAGCGCAAAATCCGCAATAGACGCACCTACTTAAATTTATCGTGTAGCTTGCGACCTTTTTGCGGCCATCCTCGCCAAGAGAAGTTTTCATCGAGATGCAGTTACTAACACAAATTTTCTCGCATAGCCCACAGCCTATGCAGCGCTCATTTTCGCTTTCAACAAATTTTAAAAGCCTATGAATCCCCCTATATCTGGCGTTTAGCTCCATCTTTTGCATAGGGTATTTTAGAGTGTGCAACTTGCTAAAGAGCATCTGCTTTAGCGTGATCTTTAGCCCCACCAAAAGATCAAGCTTAAAAGTAGCGGCGATGAAGTGCTTAAATTTATCAAATGCCCCTTTTGGCTCTATCTTTTCGTCTATCAAAATATATCTTTTCTCGCTCATTTTACGCCTTAGATAAGTAGTGCAAAGCCGGTGATTACGACATTTAAGATGCCAAGCGGAAGTAAAATTTTCCAGCAAAGCATGCTAAGCTGATCGACCCTTAGATGCGGCCACGACGCCCTCGTCCAAAGGAAAAAGAAAAAGACTAGGCTTGATTTTAAAATGATCATCAAAGCACCTGGGATAAATAAAAACTCATTAAAACCGCCCAAAAATAGGAGCGTGATGATGATGCTTGCTGCGATCATGTTGGTGTATTCGCCGATAAAAAACATCGCCCATCTCATGCCGCTATACTCAGTGCCATATCCTGCTACGATCTCGGTCTCGTTTTCTGTTAGGCAAAATGGCGTTCTGTTGCACTCCACAAAGCTTGCCATCACGAAAAGCACGAAGGCAAGGGGCTGCTTAAATATGAGCCAGTTAAAGATGCCTTTTTGGTAGTTGTTTATATCAACTAACGAGAGCGAGCTAGTCACCATGACAACGCTTAAAAGTGCCATGCCAGCGACCACTTCGAAGCTAAGAAGCGCCACGACCGCACGAGCGGCGCTAATTAGTGCAAATTTATTGTAGCTTGCAAGACCTGCTGCAAGTGGCGAAAAGACGCAAACTGCTGCCACGCCAGCGATATATAAAACGCCTACGTTTATATCTGCAAGTATCGGTCTAATCGTATGCCCAAAAACCTCAAACTCAGGCAAAAATGGCACAGGCGCAAGCGCTGCAAATGCCGCGATAGCAGAGATTAGAGGGGCTATTAGAAAGATAAATTTATTTGCATTTGCTGGGACGATATCCTCTTTTGTAAAGAGCTTTATCATGTCAGCCACGATCTGAAGCACGCCAGCAGGTCCCACCATATCAGGCCCCACGCGGCGCTGCATATAGGCAAGCACCTTTCTCTCGGCGTAGGTCGCAAGCCCTGCAAGGCTAGCCATGACGGCCAAGATGACGACTGCTTTAACAATAGTTGTTATAACAAAAAATAGCATTTCACTCATTCTCTGCCTTTATTATTTTTACGCTAGCAAAACTCTTGCTCTCAAAAATGGCGCTTACATCAAGCTTATCATCGTAGTCGCCAAGATAGGCCGCCACGCCTCCTAGCTCGCTATCAAGCTCCACGCAAATGGCAAGCTTTTGCCCATTTTTTTCTAAAATGACAGCTTCGTTTTGTGAAATTTCAAATTTAGCCATAAACTCGCTACTTGCGTAAAGTTTCGCGCGTTTAGCTGTCTGGCTAGCATAGTTTGCAAAAAATGATGGCAGATTTATAGGATTTGCAAGGCTTATAAGCGCTTCGTCTTCTTTTAAATTTAGCTCACTTTGCTCTTTAAAAAGTGGCTCTATGTCCTCTTTTGGCGTGAAATTTGAAATTTCAAGCTTGTAGCCTCTGTGGCTTGTGCCGTCATTTGCGTAAAAATTTTCTAAATCATCAAATTTAACGCCCCTGTAGCCCTTCTCTTTTGGTAGCTTCGCTGTGTAATCAATCGTATTTTTAGCCACCAGTCCAAGCGCATTTGCGATATCGTTTAAGAAGTAGCCGTTATGAGCTAAAGCCGCATTTGTCGGCACTACTTCATTATTTATGCTTGTAAATGTGCCCTCTTGCTGATTTAGTGCACCAGCGTCAAGATCGCCCTCAAAGATGCTAAATTTAAACTCGCCCATTTCGTTGTATCCTAGCGTCTTGCTGGGCTTTTTCTCGCGTGAAAGCGTGCAAATTTTAGCTACGCCAAGCGAGTTAGTTCGAGGTGGTATCAGCATCACACGAAACGGTGTAGTTCTTGCGATCACTCCAGCAAGGGCTGCAAGTAAATTTGCATTTTCATGAACGTAAAAGTCGCTACCTAAAATGAGCGTAAATTTAGCCTTACCCTCGCTAAGAGTAGCTACCTCCAAGCCAAAGCTCTCTTCAAATTTTTCAAGTCTAGCCTGAAGCGCTGCTGGTAAATTCTCACCCCAGTTTTTAAGCACAAAGAGTAAAATTTGCTCCAATTTGCCAGCCTCATAGCTCACACAGGCAAAATTCTTTGAAAATTTCTTCACCACCTCATCAGCGATGTGATGAAAGTAAATTCCACTAGCTTTATTCATCTTAAGGGCGTTATTTAGCTTATAGCTTGTAATTGGGCTCTCATGGCGCAAGAAGCTACCAGCCGTGATCACAAAGTCGCTATTTTTTAGGCTCTCATAGTCTGCGTTATATGAGCTAAGACCGCTAAATTCGCTAAAAATATTTAAGAAATTTTGAAATTTAAAAGCCTCATCGTTTAGTAAATTTAGATCAAATTTCTCTCTCAAGCGCTCCAAAATAAGCGCCTCTTCGTTTGTTATGAAGCTATTAAATTTTATATTTTTTATGTTGCCGTTTTTAAAATTTAAGACTAGCTCATTAAATTTCGTCTCATTTTTGCGGGCATTTTCGTTGTGAAAGTCGTAGGCAAACCTTGCCGCACCGCTGATCTCGCCAAAGTGAAAGTCGTTGCTAACGCGGTAAATTTGCTTGCTTCTATCGCTAGTGCTTTTCTCTTTTACGTCATAAAAAATGAGCTCGCAGTCGCTTTGGTGCGGATTTGCCGCTGGGACACGGCTTAGCTCCCAGATGTTTGAGCTATACTGAAAATTTGAGCTTACAAGCGCACCAACAGGGCAGACGCTGATGCACTCGCCACAAAATGAGCAGTCCAAGCTTTCGCCAACGCTTGGGGCAATTAAGCTCTTTTGCATCTTGCTAAAGACGGCGTAGGCATCTTTTGGCATGCTCTCTTTTAGCTCTTTTGGCACTTCAACGCCCCTTGGCACCGTTTTTAGCGCGCTTTCGCCGATCTTATCTTTGCAAACCGTCACGCACCTCTCGCAGACCACGCAAAGGGCTGGGTCGTAGTTTATGAGCCCCCATTTTTTGTGCGGTTTATGCGTGTCAGTAATGGCAAATTTTTGATCATTTACGCGTAAATGCGTTGTCAAATTTTGTAGCTCGCACTCGCCGCTTTTGTCGCAAACACCGCATTGAAGGGGGTGATTGACGCAGTAGGTCTGCATGATCGCATTTCGCTCAGCAGCGATCTCTGGCGTATTTGTGTAAATTTGCATATCCTCTTTGGCTTTGGCGTTGCAGCTATAGACCACTTTGCTGTTTGCCTCGACCATGCAAAGCCTGCAAGCAAGCGTTGGCGAACAGCCGCTAAGGTAGCAAAGCGCAGGGATGTAGATGCCATTTGCCCTTGCGATGTTTAGGATGCTCTCGCCCTCGTTTGCCTCTAAAATTTGATCGTTTATGGTGATTTTCATTTGCTAACTACTACTTGTTTAAATACATATCCATCAAACTCTTTTGCGCCAAGCACGGCGACCGTGCCTTTTAGCGCTGGATCAAGCCTAAATTTAGCCCTCACGCTAAAGTCTTTTGCTTTTAAATTTAAAATTTCGCCATCCTTTGCCTTTGCCACGATACCAAACTGCACGCCGCCCACGATCTCGTCACTTGCGTTTTTGTTTAGATAGATGACCGCTCCGTCAAAATTGTCAAGCTCTCTTAGCTCGCCAACTTCGCCGCCTGCTGTAAATTCTCTCACTTCGCCGCCTGCTAAGACGACATTTTTGCCTAAAATTTCAAGCAGCCAAAAGATCGCATCTTTGTCTGGATGAGTAAAAAAAGAGTCATCTATGATCACGTTTTTAACGTCCTTTATCCACTCGCCAAGCTCCTCAAACTCCTCCTCGCCCACGTTGCACTCACCACTTATCAGCCCATCATCAAGCTCGTCAAAAAACTCATTTTGCACCAAATTTGCATACTTACAAAGAAGCGCTAAGACATAGCTTATCGATCCTATCTCGCAGCGGATCAAATTTTTACTGCCAAGCTCATTATCTTCAAAGCATGAGATGTATTTAAACTCGTGCTCTTTTATCTTTTTTGCTAAATTTTTGTCGCTCAAACTTAGTAAATTTGCGATACTTAGGCTCTTGCCTGCTACTAGATCATTAAATTTCATATCTTGCCCTTTTTTATCGTTAATGCCCAATCAACTTGGTTAAATTTAAGCGAGTTCATTACCTCGCAGTTTAGGTTATAAGCCAAATTTACGGCCTTTGTTACACCGCTGTAATCACCTATCTCAAACAAAAATATCACAACTTCGTCTGGCTCGCTAGCCTTTATCTGCTGTCCAAGAGCGCTTAAAAACTCGCCCTTTAGATGCCTAAGATCGACCCTTCTCATCTATCAACCTCGCCTAAGATGATATTTGTGCTGCCAATTATCGCAGCCACATCTGCCACATACTGCCCAACTAGCATATCTTCATAAATTGCGCAGTGCCAAAAGCTTGGTGTGCGAATTTTTAGGCGATATGGGCTTGCGCTACCGTCTGAGTTTATATAAATTCCAAGCTCGCCCTTTGGCGACTCACTAGCAAAGTAAATTTCGCCCTTTGGTGGCTTTAGCCCCTGAGTTATCAGCACAAAATGCTGCATTAATGAGTAGTTTTGGCTCATTATCTGCTCTTTTGAAGCGCTCACATACTCTGGCGCGTCGGAGATGATGGCGGGGCTACTTGTCTGATACTTGCTAACGCACTGCTTTAAAATTTTCACGCACTCGCGCATCTCTTTCATATAAAGCAGATATCTCGCGTAGCAGTCGCCCTTGGTGGCGTAAGGCACGTCAAATTCTAGCTCGTCGTAGATGAGATATGGCTCTTCTTTTCTGATGTCGCGCACGATGCCACTTGCTCTTAGCATGACGCCAGAGCAGCCGCTACTAAGGGCTAACTCTTTGCTAACTACGCCCACATCAACAAGCCTTGCTTGCCAAATTCTATTTTCACTTAGCAGATCTTCGTAAAGAGTGATGTCGCTTGGAAATTTCTCGCAAAATTTAAGCAGCTCCTCGCACCAGCCATCAGGTAGATCAAGCGGCACGCCACCGATCTTTATCGAGCTATGAGTTAGCCTTGCGCCACAGTATTTTTCTATGAGATCAAGGACGTATTCGCGCTCTCTAAATGCATATAAAAAGACACTCATAGCCCCCACGTCAAGGGCGTGCGTGGCTAAAAATAAAAGGTGCGAGCTGATACGGTTTAGCTCCAAAAGCATCACTCTAATGATCTGCGCACGGCGAGGCACTTCTATGGCGCAAAGCTTCTCCACGGCCGCGCAAAATGCGTAGTTATTGGCACTCGATGCTATGTAATCCACCCTGTCAGTTACTGGGATAAATTCCTGATAGGTCATATTTTCAGCCATCTTTTCAACGCCTCGGTGCATAAAGCCAACCTCTGGCATAGCGCGCACGACCTTTTCTCCGTCAAGCTCAAGCACAAGCTTTAGCTGTCCGTGTGCGCTTGGGTGCTGCGGGCCAAAATTTAGTATCATCTTGCCGTCATTTTGCTCAAATTCTAAATTTTCAAAAAATGGTTTTAAGCGGTTTGGTGCCTGGCTCAAGGTCTTTCCTTTACTATCTGGCTTTGGTTAAATTTAGCCTTTTTGACAAATCTCACGCCGCCTTCTTCTTGATACTCGTAGTCTTCATTTTCGTCAAACACTCTTGAAAATCCAAAGGTATCTTTCTCATCGACAAAGGCTGGGTCGCGGTTCTCTTCGCCGATCTGCTCTCTAAATTCACGCCCAAAAATTTTATCTACCTCGTACCATTTAGCAGCCTCGTCGCCAACTAGCGGATAGCTTTTTAGTAGTGGGTGCGAGTTCCAGTCATCAGGCATGATGAGGCGCTTTAAATTTGGATGATCTTTGATTAAAACACCGCTTAGATCATACATCTCACGCTCCGCCCAGTTTGCGCTTTTATAAAGCTCGCAGACGCTTTTTAGCATTTCATCCTTTTTGACAAAGCACTTTACTCGTGCGCGCCTATTTTTGCTAACACTTAAAAGCTGATAAAAGACCTCATATCCACCTTTTTGCGCTATATAATCAATTGCTGCAAGCTCACAAAGCTGCTCGTAGCCAAAGCCTTTTAACGCTTCAAGCGCTTTAAAATTTTCACTTGAATTTACGTAGAGAACAAGTTGGTCAAACTCCACGTAGCTAGATAAAATTTGCACTCCGCTTTGCTCTAAAACAGCCAGCTCTTCGTCAAATTTAGAGCCACTTACTGCTTCTTTTGGCGTCTGTTTGGCGATATAAAATTTCTCGCTGTAGTACTGCTTTTTTTGCAGGTCGTTTTTTGGCTTATACTCTCTCATATCTCAAGCTTTCTTGGCTTTTGCGCCCTAAATGCACTTTGTTTTCTTATCTTTTTTTGTAGCATCATAAGTGCATACTGAAGTGTCTCTGGGCGCGGGGCACAGCCTGGGATGTAGATATCGACTGGGATTATGCGGTCTACGCCTTGAACGGTTGAATAGGTGTTAAACATACCGCCAGTGTTTGCGCAGCTACCCATCGAGATGACCCACTTTGGCTCAGGCATCTGGTCATACAAACGCCTTGTAAATTCAGCGTGCTTTTTAGTTAGCGTGCCAGCTATGATCATCACCTCTGAGTGCCTTGGACTAGCGCGAAATATAGTACCAAATCTATCAAAGTCATATCTGCTAGCGCCACTCGCCATCATCTCGATCGCACAGCATGCAAGCCCGTAGCTAAGCGCCCAAAGCGAGTTGCTCCTGCCCCACTGCACGAGCTTATCAACGGTTGTTAAAACTACTGGCAGACCGCCATTTGCAGCGTAGTTTATCTGATGCTTTGCCATTTAAAGACTCCTTTTTGCCAAGCGTAGGCAAAGCCGATGAGTAAGATCGCCACAAAAAGCAGCATTTCTATTAGCCCAAATAGCCCAAGCAGCCTAAAATCCACCGCCCACGGATACATAAAAATGACCTCAACGTCAAATAAAATAAATAAAATTCCATAAAAAAAGTAGTGGATATTTATCTTATTTGGCTGTTTTACGGTTGTCGGTCCGCACTCGTAAAAGCCAACTTTTAGGCGCTCGGTGTTGCGGTTGGCTAGCTTTTTGCTTATCTTTGAAGATAAAAATGTTATCAAGCTAAACGAACAAGTAGCTAACAAAAGTATGATAAAAGCGCCAAGATAGGTGCTGTCAAGCTCTGAGTGTGACATACTTCGCCTTTTTTAATTTTTGAAAATTCTACTAAATTTAAATTTATTTGATCTTGAAATAGCTCAAGAGTAGCGCACTCAAATCTCTTTTTGTGTAAAAAATACTCTTATTTTATCTTCTCAACGGCGTCTTTTGCAGCACTTATGCGCTCAGCCTCATCAAGCTCACGCACAAAGCCATCTTTTACTAAAATGATCCTAGTTGCCACGTCAAAGTAGCTATCATCGTGGCTTACGGCGATGACGCTCACACCCTTGCTTTGTAAAAACGGCAAAATTTCTTTGTAAAATTTACGTTTAAATAGCGGGTCTTGATCGGCCGCCCACTCATCGAGGATAAGGATAGAGCGGCGCTCTAATATGGCTATTAGCAGGCTTAGGCGCTTTCTCTGACCGGTTGAGAGCTGCGTGGTGCTAAGTTTATTATCAATGACACTTACCTTTTTATCGATCTCAAGCAGAGCTAAAAGTTCATCTATATCGCTTTGGCTGGCAAAGCCTTCATGAGAGAGTGTTTGCGAAAATAGATAAAAATCAGCAAAGATGGCACTTATCTTGGCTTGATAGCTTTGTAAATTTGCCTCATCTATCTTTGTGCTATCAAGGTAAATTTCACCGCTGCTTGGACGGATAAGTCCGCAAAGAATGTTTATAAGCGTGCTTTTGCCGCTGCCATTTTTACCGATGATAAATGTTATCTCGCCGCGTTTGATCTCTAAATTTACATCATTTAGGCTAAATTTGCCGTGGTCGTAGTTGAAATTTATATCCTTTAGCCTGATGCTTTGCCACTCATCGCTTAGGCTATCATCAAATTTAAAGCCTTCTTTAAATTCATTTAAATTTAAACTCATGATCTTTTCTAAGCTCACCTTTGCGCTAAGTGCGGCTGGTATGGAGCCAACCATGCTCATAAATGAGCCTCTTAAAAATAGTATCGTAAGGCTTATGCTAAGTGCTGTTTGCAGGCTCGCCCAGCCAAATGCCACGCACAAAAATACGCAAAGTCCAACCGAGCCAAGGAGCATCACGTTTGTGAAATTATCACTTAGTGCGTGAAATACGTCGGCTTTTACCATGCTTTGTCGCTTCTTATCGCCTGTCAAATTTAGCTCATCAAAGCAAATTTGCGCTCTTTCTCTGTTTAGGCTAAGCTCTCTGTGCCCCTCAACGATGTCGTCGTAGTGCCTTTGCAGCGCGTCATCTTGCGTCCTTGAATCTTTAAAATAGAAGTGAATTTTCTTCATAAAAAGCGTGTTTATAAAAAGTGTCGCACCGATCCAAACGGCGCTAAATATAAAAACTTTTGGCGCGATCACGCAAAGATAGATGCTCGCACAGATGATGAAAACTAGGCTTTGTATGAAGCCAGTAGCGCTCATAAATGCAAATGTGATCGTCTTTATGTCATTGTTTAGACTTGCTATGATCTTTGCCTTGCCGATCTCGTTTATCACGCTATTTGGCGTGTCTAAAATTTGCTTTACACTTTGATATCTAAGCTCGTAGATAAATTTATGTCCGAAATTTGTGAGCGAGATGTTTGCAGCGATGGCGCTTAGAAAAAAGAGAAGCAAAACAACTATAAATTTAACCGCTACAAAGGCGTTAAATTCTTTTAAATTTACAAGTTCGTTGTTGATAAAAGAGAGCGTCCAGACGCCAAGCCCACTAAAGACAAGCGTCAGGATCACTATTTTTATTATTGAAAAAAGATTGCTTTTTATTAAATTCGCAAGCATTACATGGCAGCACGTGGCTGGATGATGTTTTGATCAAATTTTTGCTCGGTATTTTCACTCATGATGTGAAGCACCTTGCTGCGCTTGATCTTCGCGTCATCCTTAAATATCGCGCGCACCTTGTCCATGCCAGCGTAGAAGTCGCGCATGAGCACGACACAGATATATTTGCCAAAAAATGTTGGCTTGATAACACCATTTTCTTCATAGATCGCATTTACAAGTTTTAGCAAGCTAAGCTCGACAAATAGGTCTTTGTTGATATTTGCGTTGTTTTGCTCGTTGTAGGCTTTGATATCCACAGCACCGTCAAAAAGCCTTGTTAAAAATGTATATTTTAGTCGCTCTTTTTTGCTAAATGCGCATTTTGCGATGACTGGGCTTTGTCTATCTTTGACCTTTCTGCCGTAGTCAAGTAGGTTAAAGGCATTTATCACAAGCTGGCCGTCAAGGAAGCTAAATGCCCCGCTACCAACGCCCACGTACTCTAAATTTGAGCCTACATATTCGTCGCGAAGGTCTGCGCTTTTTTCGTTTGAAAATGCCCAAGCGTTACTTTGCCTGTAGCCACCTTTATCAAATTCGCTCACGATGATCTCGTAAAATTCGCGCTCATTATCGACGTTTGAGACACCTAGTGCGCGAGCGATGTTCTCTCTTGTTAGTTCTGATTTCATTAGCGGATAGAAGGTGATTTGCTGCGGAGAGATCGATTTTGCGACGTTTATGTCGTTTATTAGCTGCTCTTTTGTCTGATTTGGTAGGTTAAAGATGAGATCTAAGCTGATGACTGGTATCTTGCCGATAGCCTGCTCAAGCTTTCTTTTTGTCTCCTCAGCCGAGCCAAATTTATCGTATCTGCCAACTCTTTTTAAAGTCTCGTCATCAAAGCTTTGCACGCCTACGCTTAAGCGGTTGATGAGCCCATCAAAACGGCTCAAACTCTCTGGCGAGATGTGGTTTGGGTCGCTCTCTGCTGAGACATCCTCTATGCTAAAGAGATCTTTTGCGAGTTTTAGCGTTTTTTCAAGCTCTGGCTCGTTTATAAGCGTCGTGCCACCGCCCACATAAAGCGACGTAAAGTCAAAGCCAGCCTCTTTTATCTGCCTCATCTCCTCGCGTAAATTTTCAAAGTAAATTTTCGCAAGCTCCTGCTCGTAATGATACTTGTGAAACGAGCAATACGGGCAAAATGTGTGACAAAATGGCACGTGAGCGTAGAGCATATATTTTTTGTCTTTTTTTGGAGTTTTGGTGTAAGTCGTGTTTAAAATGTCTATGTTAAATTCGTTATATAGCGATTTTTGTATAGAATTATGAGCGTAATTTACAGCAAAACTCTCAACAATATTTTTAAAAATCATAATTAATCGCCTTAAATAAGTTAGTTTTAATTTAGTCCATTAGGATAGCCAAATTTTAATAAATTTAGCCTTGCATTAACGTAAATTTTGAGTAAAAAATGCGATCATTTTTTAAATTTTCTATTTTTACAAACCTGCGATTTTTACATATCTAGCTCGCTTTTGCTCTATAAATTTAAGCTTTAGCCTACTTACTCTTTTACTCTTGAGATGACCTTGCTTGAGTCAAGCTCAAATTTCACTCCGTCTTTTGTCTGCAAGTAGTAAAATTTACCGATATTACAAAGCGACTTCACATTATAAATTTTAACCGCTTTTTCATCTATCTCGCAAGGCGTTTGCTCTTTGTCTTTTGCCTCACAAAGTGAGCTAGGTAGCGCTTTTAACGCACTTTTATCCACAAGTAAAAATTTATAATCCACATCGCCTATATTAAAGGTTTTTGCTGTGTATTTGATAAACAAAAGCGAGTTTGAAACGATCATAAGCGAAAGCGCAGCGTAAAAAAGAAATGAAAAATCCTTTGTCTCTTTGATGCTCGCAACGCCCAGCATAAAAGAGAGCATAAACGAGCAAAAGAGTATCCAAAGTGCTAAAAATCTGCCATTTTCTGAGACGACAACCGAAATTATAAAGAGCAAAAGCATGAGAAATGACAAAAGATAGATGATGAAATTTGATCTATCTTTAAAGAAAACTGCCAAATTTACCCCAGCATAAGAGAGCAAAAGTAGCGATAAAATAGCGCCCCAGCCGTAGTTTAGCTTGAAGGCCGCAAAGGCCAAAATGGCAAATGAGATGAGCGTTAAAAAATAGATGAAATTTGAGCTATAAAAAAATAGAAATTTCGGCTTTTTAAATTTATACTTTTTATCGTCATTTTGGTAAAGGTAGGAGACAAAGACCAAGATAGCGATCTCAAAAGCCGTCACGATCGCGGTCGCGCAAAATAGCAAGATACCTGTAAATATCATCTCTGAGCTATCTAAACTCGGAAAGTAGCCGATCTCAAAGCCAAAATACAAAAAGTAGCAAAGCATGCTGACGACTGGGACGATAAAATTTGAGTGCTTGAAGAAATTTGTAGCGCACTCTTTTATGAAATTTGCCTTTAAATTTGCCGAATGCTCGCCAAGACGGCTCTCAAAAAATGAGTTTAAAAGTAGCTCATTTTTTATCTTTTCAAGGCGCTCCTCGTCGCTATTTGCTGCGCCTTTATAAATTTCATAGTTTTTATCTTCAAAATCCTTTGCAATCTCATCTTTTATGTCTAAGATCACGAAGCAAATTCGCTCTTTTAGCTCCTTTAACTCCTTTGAAATTTCAGCGTAATTTGTCCTATTTAGCCTGTCAAAAAGGTCGTTTTCTTCGTTTAAAAGAGTGATCAAACGCGCTTGTTTGCTGCTTCTTATCTCGCAGTTTGAGAAATTTGCCTTTAAGAAATTTATAAATTTTCTAGCGTTTTTAACGCTCTCATCTTTTTCATCTAAAATGTCTTGATAACTCAAATTTAAATCCTAAAAATTTACACGAAATGCTATTTAAGCACCTTTTCGATTTCGCTCCAGCCTATTTGCTTAGCAAATTCTGCCGCTGTTTTGCCACTTTTTGTGCGGGCGTTTTTATTTGCGCCGTTTTCTAGCAAAAGATTTACGATCGTTAAATTCCCAGCAAGTGCCTCGTGGTGAAGCTGTGTAAAGCCAAGCTCGTCAGTGTCTGCGACCATGCTTGGATGCGCTTTTATATACTGCTCCACCTGGCCGCGCATATTTTTGCTCATCGGATGCTCTATCAAATTTTCTGGGTGCTCTTTTTGCTCGAAAACTACCAAAATGTCGTTATAATCGCCAAAATCAAGCCCCCAAGCCGCGTCATGCTCGGCTAGTTCATCTTTTTGCATGCGTGAGCGCATCGCCTGCACGCTAAAGCCGCCATAAGCACGTCCATCTATCGCAAAAAGCCAGTCGCTCATATCGGTAAATTTTGCGCTTATTTGATCGCCAACTTTGACGTTTTGCACGCTATCTGGCTCATTTACGAGCGTGCCATATATCGTATCTCCGTCAAATTCAACGTCATTTACCCACATGTGCTCGCCAACTTCTTCGCCATTTACAACATCTAAAAAGCAAATTTTTACCATCGCATAATCAAGTCCTGGCGCGATCCTGCGGCGCTCCCAGTAAAGCTCACGCCAAAAATACTTAAAGCTCTCACGAGCTTGCTCAAATGCGCGCTGCATGTAGTCTTCGTCTCTACTTACAAAATAGATCGGCATCTGCTCACCAAGGTCTATTTGCTTACCAAGGATTTTCTCAAAAAAGCCCATTTTTACTCCTTTTTAGAATTTAGATAGATCAAATTTAAATAAAACGATAAGGCGAAATTTCATCCATGAATACGCCAAATTTTAGATACAAAATCATGCGAAATTTCGCAAATTTAGCCCAAAATCCTGCAAAATTTTAAATACAAAATTCGCACAATTATTTCGCAAAATTAGGCGAGGCGATTTGAATTTTTGTGACGGGAGTTACCGAGCTGGTAATGACCGAGCAAAAATTTAAATCAACGACGCATAATAAAGCGAAAACATGCGATATAGCCTGCGCAGCGAGAATTTTTCTAGCTCATTTAAAGGCGCTCACGAGAAGCCATTATTTTAGGTTTTTAAAGCTTATCGGAAGTTCTAGATTCAACCCCCTAACCAGCTTTATACACTCCTGCAGATCGTCTATGCTTTTGCTTGTCACTCTGATCTCTTCGCCCCTGATCTGCGCGCTTACTTTGATCTTTGAGTCTTTGATCGCTTTGGTGATCTTTTTTGAGTTTTCGCCGTCAAGCGTATCATTTAGCTTTAGCGTCGCCTTTAAATTTCCCCCGCTCGCTGGCTCTCTTTTTGTCTCTGTGATCGCTACTGGTGGGATGTTACGCTTGATGAGCTTTGAGATCACGATATCTTTTAGCGCGTCGATCTTGTTGTCACTTGAGCTAAGAAGCGTGATAAATTTCTCCTTTTCATTTAGCTCTACCTCAGCCGCAAGCCCCTTAAAGTCATACCTTGCTGCGATCTCTTTTTTTGCCGTCTCAAGAGCGTTTTTAACCTCCATCATATCGACCTCGGCACTTATATCAAAGCTATGTTCGGTTGCCATTTTTATCCTTTCAAATTTATTTAAATAGCCCTTTTATCTTCTCAAAAATCGACTTTTTGCCAGTCTCTTCTTGCTCTACTGTCTCGCTAATCTGCTGCATCGCAGTTTGTGTGTAGATGATAGCTCCATTTGGATCGCAGTTAAAGAGATTTGAATATGAGCTTGATTTGTTTAGATCAAGTGGATTTGGCTCCACGACCTCAGTGGCCTCGAGCAGGCCTATTTCTAGCTCGCATGCATAGTTTAGCGCATCTAAAAATGCAGGTAAATTTTGAGCGTAAAAGCCATCAATCGCCTCTTTTATCTCGCCATCTGCTTCATAGTCAGCCTTTAGTTTAGCTACGTTTTTAGCGTTTACATAAGCGCCACAACAGTAGTTTTCGGTGATCTCATTATAAATTTCGCCACTAAATTTATCCAAAAACTCACTTGGTAAAATTTCTCGCCAGTTGCTGATGTAGTTTTTAAATTTCTCATTTTGCCGCGCCAAAGAGCTTAGCGATTTGCCACGAGTGTAGAAATACTTTCTAAAAAAACCTTGCGTGACAGCGATACAAAAGCCGTGAGTTTTGTTAAAAATTTCATCGTCTTCATACTGTAACGCAGCGCTTAGTGTATCTTTGTACTTTTGGGCGTAAAATTTCTCTACGCCAGCCTTGCTAGCAAGTGCTAAAACCTCGTCAAACTTACTGGCCCTTGTAAGCTCAAGTGCCTCAAAATACCACTTTGAAATTTCATCTTCGCTAATGGCGTGATAGCTTATATCATAGCCCATTATCTGTTCTCATTTATGAAATTTTCGATGTTTGCGACGATCTTTACGATGAGTGTCTTTCTAGCCTCCAAGCTGCCCCATGCTACGTGCGGGGTGATTAGTAGATTTTCTTTGTTTTTTACATTTAAAAATGGGCTATTTTTGCTCATTGGCTCGCTTTCTAAAACGTCGGTGCCAAAGCGTAAATTTCTCTCATCTATCGCCCTTGCCATAGCAGCTTCATCCACTATGCCGCCGCGTCCTAAATTTAGCACTATCGCATCATCTTTTAGCAAAGTTATCTCGTTTGCGCCTAGTAAATTTCTAGTCTTTTCATTTAGCGGTGCGTGGATGCTGATGATGTCGCTGCTTCTTAGTAGCCCCTCTAAGCTTTTTTGCGCAAACTCACTATTTTTATTTGCTCCGCTTGTCGAGTAGTAGCTCACGTTTGCGCCAAATGCACGTGCCGCTGCCGCCACGCCGCGTCCTATCTCGCCAAGTCCGATGACGCCAAACTCTTTGCCAGCGATCTCGCTGATATCTGCGCCAAGATAGGTGAAAATTTCGCTTTTCACCCACTCGCCACTTTTTACGTAGTGATCATAAAATTTGATGCGATTTGTTAGCTCAAAAAGCAAGGCAAACGTGTGCTGCACGACGCTTGCAGTTGAGTAGCCAGCGACGTTTTTAACAGCTATATTTTTAGCTTTTGCATGCTCTAGATCGACATTATTCATCCCAGTTGCGCTTATGCAGATAAGATTTAAATTTGCCGCGTCCATCACGGCTTTGTCGATGACGACCTTGTTTGTGATGACGATATCAACGCCCTTTAGACGAGGCACGACCTCATCGCTCTTAGTCTTTTGGTAGCTGATAAACTCGCCAAATTTCTTAAAAACACTAAGATCTACGTTTTCTCCAAGAGTTGCCGCGTCTAAACAAACGATCTTCATCTTTAATCCTTAATAAAATGTCCTACAAATTTAGAGTAGTTATCTAAAATTTTACCGCCCTTTCTATATCCAAGCGCGCACGCCTCATAAGCGTAAAATACGCCTGCTTGGTAGCTCTCGCCCTTCTCATCTTGGTTAAACTCGTAAAATTCTTGATAGATGGCTTTGTTTGAGTCGTATTCGCCATCACTGCTTGCTATTTGTGCGCCGTTTTCATCGTATATAGAGACGTTTGCACCTTCTCTTCCAAATACCGGCTTTTTCACATATTTTTTGCCTTTTAGCGGCTCATTTGAGGTCTCAAGCAAGAGCGGGTGATTAGGATATAGATCCCAAAGGATTTTTAAGATCCCTTTGCTTTGGAAAAGCAGCGTGTAGGCTGGATTTATGATGATAGCTTTTTGATTTTTGACGATGTTTGAAAGTATCAGAGCCAGCTCACCCTCATCGATCGCTATGCTCTCCCAAGGGACAAGCTTGAACCAATACTCGAAATTTTCTTCACCTTTAAAAATGCCCTCATTATCGTCAAAAACGACCTCATCAACGTAAGAAAAGTCTGTTTTAAAGCCAGCCTCTTTTGCGATGTATTGCAGTAGTTTTACGGTCTGCTCGTCCTCGATACTGCCAGCGATGCTGCTAAAGAGTATCCCCCAGCCCTCGTAAAGCTCGTCAAAGTCTGCATCCTCGTCGCCAAGTGTGACAAGGCGTTTAAAATTTTGCTTTAGCGACTCGTAAAGGTCGTTAAACTGGGCTGCTTCGTCCATGTGATTTAGCTTTAGCATCGCCCACTGGATGATCGCCGTCTCAAAAACTGCCGTTGGCGTGTCAGCGTTAAATTCAATGAGCTTTATAGGCTTACCATCAAGCCCTCCAGCTAGGTCAAACCTGCCGTAAAGGTGCCAATGAACGTCATTTTCCCAGCTATTTTTAATGATATCAACAAGGTTAAATGGTATGCCTATCTCGTGAAAAAGGTTGTTGTCGATCACGTGTTGAGCGGCATTTACATACATATCATATAGCTCGTTTGCCGCCTCGTAGTAGGCATTTGCCTCTTTTTCGCTTACCTGCACGATCTCATCAGCGATATACGAGCTGTTGTCGTTATCTGTATGCCATGCAAAGCCGATTTTTTCCATAAATTCGTTGTTTAATGGGGTGATTTTTCTTAAATTTATCATTTTCAGCCTCCAAAGCTTGATGAGCTAGAGCCTGACTTTGAGCCACCACCAAAAAATCCACTCTTACCGCCGCTGCTTCTTGCAGCAGAATTTGCCGCTTTTTGCTTGTTAAAGCTATCGACGCTTCTTGTGTAAGCACTTGGATTTTTATATGTGCTTTGGCGATTTGCTTGGAAATTTTGGTTACCAAAGAGCTTACTGCCTATCCAGCTACCAAGTATCGCGCCAGCTGCTGAAGCAAGGATAGTCTCGCCAAGGCTTAGCCCGCCGCTACTTAGCTGTGCATCGCTCGTTCTTGTCAAATTTGAAGTGTTATTGTCGATCTTTGCGTTTGCTTGAGCTAGAAGTTTATCGATCTCATCTTTGCTTAGCACGCGCTCAGTACCGTTCATATCTTTTAAAACGACCCTCGTTTCAGTGCTTGGATACTCTTCTAAAATTTTATAAACGCCAGGTGCGCTCTCTTCGATGATGACAAAGGCACCGTTTTTTTGCGCAACTTCGTTTAGTGCGTTTTCGTTACCGCCATCGTCGCTCCCACAACCAGCAAGTCCAGCCATGATAATGGCACCAAATCCCCCAACCGCAGCATAAGTTGCTATCTTTTTAATGTGTTTCATATCTCTCCTATCAACTCTTTTAAATTTTTATGTCTTCTAACAAGTATCACGCCGCGTTTAAATTTGATAAATTTGGAGTGATGTATCGCTTTTATTATCTTTTCACTGATCTTTTTTGTCGCTTTTGGCTTTAAATTTAACTCCTTTAGATATTCGCTTAAATTTATCCATTTTGACTCATCCTCTATCTGCGCATCTATCGCCACTTCGCTTGCGGCACTTTCGTTTTTAGGTGCTAAAAGCGGCCTTTGCATGGCGTTTAGAAACTGCATGAGCTTCTCGTCTCTATCCTTGTAAATTTGCAAAATTTCATTTTTGCGCTCAATGAGCATCTGCTCTTTTTCTTTAAAAAGCCTATCTTTGTCGGCTTGCAAATTTAAATTTAGGCTCTTAAGCTCATTTAGCTCATTTAGCAAATAGCTTACAAACTCGTCGTTTTGGGATTTAGTTTTTGTGCTTTTTGAAGCGGTTTTTGCGGGTTTTTCGCTACTTGGCTCCTCGTCAAGGATGACAAATTTAGTGCCATTTTCAATGACCGTTTTTAACGAGCCTCGGCGGATTCTATTATAGACTGCTTCTTTTGTTATGCCTAAAATTTCTGCAGCTTCATTTACAGCTAGCTTTTGCATCGGATTTCCGTTTAAAATAAAATAAAAAAATTGCTTTGATTATAAAAAAATAAGGCTAAAAGAAGAGTTAAACAAAGAGAGCAAAGCCCTCTTTGTCTTGGTTTTAGAGTCTTGACTCGTAGCGTCTAAGCATATAAAGACGTTTAAGCATTTTCTTGCGAGCTGCAATTTTTTGTTTCTTGCGGATCTCAGTTTTAGGCTCAAAGAAGCGTCTAGCTCTTGCTTCAGTAACGACTAAATTACGGTCAGTTTGTTTTTTAAACTTTCTGTAACCCTCGTCAAATGACTCGTTAGGATGTACCTTAATACCAGGCAACGTCCTCACCACCTTTCAGATTAAAATAAGCCGTGAGTATAGTCTGTTTTTTATAAATTTAAGCTTTTTAGGCAAATTTAAAATATTTAATACTTTTTTAATAACCCAAAATTTATAATCTTAAAAATTTCAAAAAAGGCTCACCATGTCAAAGGATATTCATCTTAGCTACGCCAAGAGGCGTTATATTTTTTTTGCCTGTATCACGTTATTTGTATTTATTTTGCCATTTATTAGGATAAATGACGCGCAGCTATTTTTGCTAAGTTTTGATAAGAGCAGAGTTGATCTATTTTTTACAAAATTTGATATGCAAGAGCTATATTTGATGCCATTTTTGTTTATCACTTTATTTTTAAGCATATTTTTCTTAACGACGCTTGCAGGGCGTGTCTGGTGCGGTTGGAGCTGTCCGCAGACCATTTTTAGAGCGGTCTTTCGTGACCTTTTGCAGACTAAAATTTTAAAGATCAGAAAAAATATCCAAAACAAACAAAACGAGCCGCAAGGTCAAATTTTAAAACGTGCAATAGCTGTTGGAATTTGGTGCGTTTTAGCACTCATAATAGCTGCAAATTTTATGTGGTTTTTTGTGCCGCCATTTGAGTTTTTAGCCTATATAAGTGACCCCGCGGAGCATAAAATTTTACTTGCATTTTGGCTTAGCATCGCTGCTTGGCTAGTCTATGACGTGGTCATTTTAAAAGAGAATTTCTGCGTCTATGTCTGCCCGTATGCGAGGGTGCAGTCAGTTATGTTTGATAGCGACACGATACAAGTTATCTATAATCAAAAACGAGGTGGCGTCATATATGATGGCAAAGAGAAATTTAAAAAGCCAAAAGAAGAAGGCGCGCTTTGTACTGGGTGCGAGGCCTGCGTGAGGATATGTCCGACGCATATAGATATAAGAAAGGGCATGCAGCTTGAGTGCATAAACTGCCTTGAGTGCAGTGACGCATGCGCTAAAGTGATGGGGCATTTTAACGAGAGCTCGCTTATAGAGTGGAGAAGCATAAATTCTCAAAATGAAAATAAAAAGGTGAAAATTTTTAGATTTAGAACGGTTGCTTATCTTGTCATTTTGTGCGTAGTTTTGGTAGCTGCGGCGCTGATGAGTGGTAAAAAAGAGAGCATGCTTTTAAATATAAATAGAACAAGCGAGCTTTACAAGGTTTTAGATCAAGGTGAGGTTGAAAATTCTTACGTATTTTTAGTGCAAAATACCCAAAGCAAGGATCATAAATTTTACTTTGAGATAGATGATAAAAGCATAGAAATTTCTCGTCCAAATAAGCCATTTACGCTAAAAGCTGGCGCAAAACAAAAGGTCATCGTCACGCTAAAATCAAAAAATGAAAACACAAGCGAAAAAGATCTTTTAAAACATATAAGTATAAAAGCTTACGCCACTGACGAGCCAACTATCAGCGTGCAAAGGGCTAGCACCTTTATCTATCCTAAAAGATGATAAAATGGCAAAAATTTAGCGGGAAGTGAAATGGCGATATCAGAAAAAGGCAAAAAACGATACGAGCTCATCGTAAAAACAGCGCTTGAGCTATTTTTAAAAAATGGCTACGAAAAGACGAGCCTTAGCGATATCGTGGCGATAAGTGGCGGCTCGCTTGCTAGCATTTATACATTTTTTGAGAGCAAAGAGGGGCTTTTTCAAGCGATCATCGAGCAAGAGATAGACGCTCTTATAAAAGAGATCGATGAGAAGATAGATCTTAAAATTTCTCACAGCTTGGAGGAGTTTTTAACCAAATTTGCAACCATCATCTTCTCCATCGTCTGCACCAAGAAAAATATCTCACTTGGCAGGATAATGATGAGTGAGGGTTCTAAAAATGGCGGCAAGCTTGGCAGGGCATTTTTGGATCAAATTTTAAATAGGATCGACCTTGTGCTTATAAATTTCTTTGAAAGAGATGAGGTAAAATCACAGCTAAATCCAAAATTTCCAGCCAAATTTATCACAAAGTGTTTTATACAAAGTGTGATCGGGCTTTGCTACTTTGATTCGCTTATGTTGAACGAAGAGCCAAAACTAAGCAAAAAAGAGCGTGAAGAGCACGTTGCTTTGTACGTGGAGCTATTTTTAAATGGCATTGTTAAAAGTTGATTTGACTTTTAATTTATATTTAGTTATAGTCAGTGACTTTTATAATTTGTAATAAAAATTACAAAACTAAATTCGGGATTAAAATTTAAAATTAAGAGAGGTTTTTATGTTGAAATTTAAAAGTTTTCTTGTGCTTTCAGCTGCCGTTTTTTTGCTTTCTGGCTGCTTTGAAAGTGGCGACAAAAAGGCTGCTGCAGGTCAGCAAATGCCAACATCTCATGTTGATATATTTGTTGCACAAAAAGCGGATGTGCCTATTAGCTTTGACTACACAGCCACAGTTACTAGCAACCAAGATGTCATCATCTATCCAAAGGTTGGCGGCACGATCATAAAGCAGTTTTTTAAGCCTGGCGATAAGGTCAAGGCTGGAGAGAAGCTATTTCTCATAGATCCAGAGAAATATCAAGCCAGCTACGACTCACTTGACGCAGCCGTTGGCGTGGCAAATGCAAATTTAAAAAATGCCGAGACTGAGTTTAAAAGAATTTCTGCCCTTTATAAGAAAAATGCAGTCTCTCAAAAAGACTACGACGCAGCCGTTGCAGATTACGATATCGCAAATGCAAATTTAGTAAGCGCAAAAGCAAATTTAAAAAGTGCAAAAATAGATCTAGGCTACACAAGTATAGTAGCTCCATTTGACGGCGTAGTGGGCGATAATAAAGTCGATGTTGGCTCACTTGTAGTAGCAAGCCAAACCCAGCTTGTAAGACTAACTAAGATAAATCCGATCGAAGCTGACTTTTACATCGCAGACGTGGATAATCTAAGTAGAAAAGCAAATTTAGATAGTGGCGCTTGGCAGCAACTAAATAGCGAGGCTGTCTTAAATTTAAACAATGAAGATTTCACTGGCAAAGTGACATTTATAGATAATGTCGTAAATACCGCAACTGGTAGCGTTTTAGCAAAGGCTAGCTTTGATAATAGCGAGGGTAAAATTTTACCAGGTGCGTTTGGTCATATAAAGATGAGCGGATTTGTTCAAAAAAATGTCTTTAACATCCCGCAAGTCGCCCTTCAGCAAAGCGCTACAAACACTTATGTTTTGGTCGTAAAAGATGGCAAAGTAGGCCAAAAAAATGTAAAAACTAGCTACCAAACAAAAGATATGATCGTTGTGACTGAGGGTCTTGAGGAGGGCGATAAGATAATAGTTAGTAACTTCCTTAAAATCGGAGTTGGCGCACCAGTTGAAACTGATAAAGACCTAAGTGCAGAATTTATAAACGGCAAAGATGCAAACGCTACAAGTAGCAAGTAAAGGCAGATAGATGTTTTCAAGATTTTTCATAAACCGCCCGATATTTGCAACTGTTATATCTATCATCATAGTTATAGCAGGTTTTATGGGTATCAAGGGGCTTCCAATAGAGGAGTATCCAAGTCTTACTCCGCCTGAAGTATCAGTAAGTGCGTCATATAGCGGTGCTGATGCACAGACTATCGCTGACTCAGTCGCAAGTGCGATCGAAGATCAGATAAACGGCGTTGAAAATATGCTTTATATGCAAAGCACCTCAAGCTCTGCAGGTACTATGAATATAAGTGTATATTTTAAGATCGGCTCATCATCAAAACAAGCTACGATCGATGTAAATAACCGCGTGCAAGCTGCCCTTTCAAGACTGCCTCAAGAGGTGCAAAACATGGGTGTAACGGTGCGCGAAAGAAGTGGCTCGATCCTTCAAGTAGTTGGCTTTTCAAACCCAAATATGGACCTAGTGGAGCTATATAACTATGTAAATTTAAACATCGCCGACGAGATCAAAAGAGTAAATGGCATCGGCGATACAGCGCTCATTGGCAGCAAAGAGTACTCAATGAGAATTTGGCTAAAGCCAGACAGACTATCTCAGTTTAAACTAACTCCAAGCGACGTCATCTCTCAAGTAAGAATTCAAAACTCACAATACGCCGCTGGCAAGATCGGCGAGCAGCCATCAAAGGGTGAAAATCCTTATGTTTATTCTGTAGTTTCTGAGGGACGTTTTAAAGATCCAAAGCAGTTTGGTGAAATTTTGATAAAAAGTGAAGACGGCACAGTTGTCAAGCTAAAAGAGGTCGCCACAGTCGAGCTCGGAGCTGCTAGCTACGCATCTGAAGCTATGCTAAATGGCAAGCCAGCAGTGCCACTTTTGCTATTTTTGCAAAACGACGCAAACGCTCTAGCAACGGCTGAAGCGGTCAAAGCAAAGCTTGAAGAGCTAAAGAAAACCTACCCAGTTGGCCTAGAGCACACGATAGCCTACAATCCAACTGAATTTATCACCGTCTCAATAGACGAAGTCATAAAAACTTTTATCGAGGCGATGGTGCTAGTTCTTATCGTAATGTACTTCTTCTTAAAGAGCTTTAGAGCTACCATCATACCAATGCTCGCCGTGCCAGTCTCTATCATAGGCACATTTGGCGGGCTTTATGTGATGGGCTTTAGTATAAATTTGATCACACTTTTTGCCCTGATCCTAGCCATCGGTATCGTCGTGGATGACGCGATCATCGTTATAGAAAACGTTGAGAGAATTTTACATGAAGATAAAGATATAAGCGTAAAAAACGCGACATTTAAGGCGATGGAGGAGGTACAAACCCCAGTTATCTCTATCGTGCTCGTGCTTTGTGCGGTTTTCGTGCCGGTATCTTTTATGGAGGGCTTTGTAGGCGTTATACAAAAGCAGTTTGCGCTAACACTTGTCGTCTCTGTTTGTATCTCTGGCTTTGTTGCTCTTACTCTTACGCCAGCACTTTGCGCGGTTATGCTTAAAAGGCAAGAGAGCAAGCCATTTTGGATAGTTCAGAAATTTAACGACTTTTTTGACTTTAGCACTAAAATTTTCACAGCAGGCGTGGCAAAAATTTTAAAACATGTATTTATTAGCTTTATTGTCATTGGTATCATGGGATTTGCAACGTATGGGCTATTTCAGAAAGTGCCAAAAGGACTTGTGCCTTCAGAGGACAAGGGCGCTTTGATGGTTATCACCTCGCTTCCACCTTCTACAAATATGCTAAAGACAAAAGATGAGCTAGCCTCTATCAGCGGTGCTATTTTGAGTAATCCAAATGTTGAATTTAGCATGGGTTTTGCAGGATACGATATGCTAGCTGGCTCACTTAGAGAAAACTCAGCCGTTAGCTTTATTAAACTAAAAGACTGGAGCGAGAGAAAAGGCGCTGCAGATAGCGCAGATGCTTTGGCTGGGCAGTTTAACGGCATGCTTTGGGGCTCTAAAAACTCAATGACCTTTGTTGTAAATTTACCTCCTATCATGGGTCTATCAATGACTGGCGGCTTTGAGATGTATCTACAAAATAAGAGCGGCAAGAGCTACAACGAGATAGAAGCGGATGCTAGAAAGGTAACTGCAGCTGCAAACGCAAGACCTGAGCTAACTGGCGTAAGAACGACGCTTGAGACAAACTATCGCCAGTTTAAGATAACGGTTGATAAAGAAAAGGCAAGGCTATTTGGCGTAAGCGAGAGCGAAATTTTTAGCACGATAGCAGCTAGCTTTGGCTCTTACTACATAAACGACTTCAACCTTGCGGGTAAATCATACCGCGTATATGCAAGGGCAAGCGATAACTTTAGAAACAACCCCGAGGATCTAAGAAAAATTTTCGTCCGCTCAAAAGATGGCGGCATGGTGCCACTAAATTCAGTAGCAACGCTTACAAGATCGATCGGACCTGATATCGTTGATAGATTTAACCTCTTTCCAGCGGCTATGATCATGGGCGATCCAAAACCTGGCTACACATCAGGTGATGCGATAAGGGCGATCCAAGAGGTCGTAAATGACACGCTAAGTAGCGATGAGTACGCTATAAGCTGGGCAGGAACGGCATATCAAGAGGTAAATTCTCAAGGAACAGGCACAACTGCCTTTATCTTTGGTATGATCTTTGTCTTCCTAATCCTTGCCGCTCAGTACGAGAGGTGGCTCATCCCACTTGCTGTTATCACAGCCGTGCCGTTTGCGGTATTTGGCTCGTTGCTAGCAGTTTGGTTAAGAGGGCTAACAAACGATATCTACTTTGAGATCGGACTCTTGCTACTCATCGGCCTAGCGGCCAAAAACGCCATTTTGATCGTAGAATTTGCTATGCAAGAGCGCGAGAGTGGAAAGAGCATATTTGAATCAGCTGTAAATGCGGCCAAACTTCGCTTTAGACCTATCGTAATGACCTCGATCGCATTTACTCTAGGCGTTTTCCCAATGGCTATAAGCACGGGTGCTGGCGCTGCATCTCGTCACTCACTAGGAACTGGCGTAGTTGGCGGCATGATCGCTTCTACTACGATAGCGATATTTTTCGTGCCTATGTTTTACTATTTGCTTGAAAATTTAAATGAAAAATACTGGAAAAAGGGAGCAAAAAAAGATGAAAAATAAGGCGTTTATACTTATAACAGCGGCGTTTTTGGCTGGTTGCTCGTTTCGCCCAGATATGCCAAATGTGGATACAAATTTTACCTCAACATACACTTTCGAGACAAGCGATATAAGAGATCTTTGGTGGAAGGAATTTAAAGATGAAAATTTAAATATTCTTGTTGAAAGTGCGCTTGAGAAAAATACAAATTTACGCATTGCCTATTTAAATTTAGAGAAGGCAAAGGCGAGCCTTGGCGTTGCTGAGGCTAGCTTGCTCCCTGGGGTAAATTTAAATGTAAGTTATACCAAAGCAAAAACCAGCGGTGAAACTTACACTGGGCAGCCTCAAACACGCTATAGAAGCTCTAGCATAAATTTAGGGCTAAACTATGAGATAGATCTTTGGGGTAGAGTAAGAAATAGCGTGCTTGCAGCTAATGAAAATTTAAATGCGAGCAAATTTGACTATGATAGCGCCAGACTAAGCCTTAGCTCAAGTGTGGCAAAAAGCTACTTTGCTCTAGTGTCACTAAACATGCAAGAAGCGGTGCTAAAAGAGACACTAAAAACCTATGAGGACACGCTGGCACTTCGAAAGACGCAGCTTGATCTTGGTGGCATAAATGAGATGACCTATCTACAAAGCAAAGCTGAGGTTGAAAGGGCAAAAACTAGCCTAACTTCAGTGCTAAACTCAAAGTCGCAAGCGCTTACTTCGCTAGCCATCCTAACTGGCAAGAGCAATGATGAAATTTTAAAAGGAGCCGTTGCTAGTGCGCAAAATTTACCAAGCTCACCTGAGATAAAGGCTGGCATCAGCTCAGATGTTTTGCTTAGAAGAAGTGACGTGGCAAAGGCACTAGCAGATCTAAAAGCTACAAATGCCCTTGTGGGCGTAGCAAAGGCTGATTATTTTCCTACAATCTCACTTACTGGACTTTTGGGCTTTACAAGTATTGATTTTGAAAATATATTTGTAGGAAATGCCAATACTTGGAATATAGGTGGCTCTTTAGCGCAAAAAATATTTGACTACGGCAGGACAAAAAATAATGTCCGCGTTGCTGAGACAAACGAGCAAATCGCAGCTATCACTTACGAAGCAACTGTTAGATCGGCCCTTGGAGAGGTTAGAGATGCCCTTATCTCAAGGCAAAACGCAAAGCTCTCTTTGGATCAGGTAAAAAATTTGCTACAATCTCAGCAAAAAATTTATTCGCTTGCTAAAGATCAGTATAACGCTGGCTATATCGGTCACTTAGAGCTTCTCGATGCGGAGAGAAATTTGCTTCAAGCAAAGCTTCAAGATGTCTCTGCAAAGCTTGACGAGGTAGATAGCGCAGTCGAAGTTTATAGAGCACTTGGCGGCGGATTTAAGGTAGATAAATAAACTCAAAAAGGAGAAAAGTTGATGACTAAGATTTTAAATTTTTTATTTTCTTGGGGATTTTTTGTTTTTGCTATCGCTCTTGGCGTAGCATTATGGTTTGCGATAAATTACGTGGATACTATTAGGCTTGAGTCAAGCTTTTATGATATCGGCGAGATATTTATGATGGCAGCTGTCTTTGGTATCGTTTTTTACCTTATCGCAGCGATATTTGTTATACCTATTAGGGCGATGACAAAAAAGGCCTAAATCCTCTTTTCATCTAAGAATTAAATTTCTTAGATGACCCCTCAAAAATATCTTATAAATTTCTTTTTACTTATTTAAATTTGAAAGAGTAGAAAGGGCGAAGATCGCCCCTTGAAGCATAAAATTTGATTATTTTGCGCTTTTGCAGCCGCATGTGCAGCCTAAAATCCTATAAATGATAGCTCCGATGATAGCTCCAACGATAGGCGCAACCCAGAAAAGCCAAAGCTGCTCTAGTGCCCAAGTGCCTTGAAATATCGCAACGCCAGTTGAGCGAGCTGGATTAACCGATGTGTTTGTGATAGGTATCGAGATAAGGTGGATAAGTGTCAAACCAAGGCCAATAGCGATCGGTGCAAAGCCCTTTGGTGCACGCTCATCAGTAGCACCTAGGATAATGATAAGGAAAAACGCAGTTAGAACTATCTCTGCAACAAGTGCTGAGACTAGATTGTAGCCATTTGGTGAGTGCTCGCCGTATCCGTTGCTAGCAAAACCGCTTGCAGTAGCGTCAAATCCAGCCTTGCCTGAAGCGATAAGATATAGCACAGCAGCAGCTGCGATCGCTCCGATAACTTGTGCGATGACGTAAGGCACGAAGTCTTTTTTATCAAATCTTCCGCCTACTAATAGGCCAACTGAGACAGCAGGGTTGAAGTGTCCGCCACTGATGTGACCAACTGCGTAAGCCATCGTAAGAACTGTAAGACCAAAAGCAAACGCAACACCTACAAATCCGATACCAAGCTCTGGAAAAGCTGCTGCAAATATCGCGCTACCGCAACCTCCAAAAACTAACCAAAATGTGCCAAAAAACTCAGCTAAATATCTCTTCATTTTCTCCCTTTTAGGTAAATTAAAAGGGGCGATTTTAGCAAAAATGTGTGACATTACAAAATATTGTAAAGATAAAGTTTTCTTGCGGTTTTTGGTTAAATTTAGAGTGCTTTACAAAGCAATACCCTAAATTAAAAATTTAACATCTCTGTTGCGTCAATAATATATTTTCTCATTATATTTTGGCACGATAAGTTGGTTTTCTCCAAGTTTTATTTTATTCATATCTATTTGGTTATTATTTTTTACATCAAACGCAAAATTTTTTATGTTTTTGCATTTGCTTACCTCTTTTGTTAAGCACTCTACCTTATATATGGCTTTCTTTGTTAGTAGGTTATAGTCTAAGCTTTGATCTCTTACATTTTTATCTAGCATATCTACAGTAACGCCTATTAATTTCCAAATTTTATCTTTTAAATCAAGTCTGTATTTGTGGATATAGCTCCACTCAAATCTACCGCCACCGCCACTATGATTTATTGTGATCACTCTATTTTTTATCTCCAAACCTTCAAAAGGATCTCCCATGGCACCACCTTCATCAGAATTCATTATTACATTACTAAATTCTTGCCATTTTATCCATTTATTTTCACTATCTTTTTTGAAAATTTGCAAAACTCTATGCAAGTCACTATCTTGCCAAACCACTACCCTTTCATCCACACTATCACCATCTAGATCACCAAAAGCTTCTGAAATTTCAGAAGCAAATAAAAATGAGCCTAGTAAAACTGTTATATAAACTATTTTCATTTAGATGCCTTAAACTGATTATAATATCTCTTAATATTGTTTGCGTATTCTGGGTTTTTCTCTTTCCATTTAGGGCCATTATATAGTGTCGCTATTTCTTCCCAGTTCTTGCTCTTCAATGCATTAACCATACCGTTCGTTTTTTTAAGATATAAAACAAAATACTTGAATTGTTGCAATTCACACATATTCATAGCTTTTTCTAACTCCCTAGGTGATGAATATAAATTAGCATAGTGAAATCCCATGACTTGAAATTTTCCCCACGAACACGATTGAATAGCACAGTCATAATCTATACTTTTTGCAGTTTTAAGTTTATCGTATGATGTCATATCATTATGACCACCACTATCTTCATTTACGATACTTGGATATTTTTTAGATAGTGCATCTACGCTGGCTTTAGTATTACCTTTTTTAATAAGAAGCCTATACATCTTATGTCTTTCAAATAAAATAGTGGCTTGTTTTACTGCTTTAAACGAAGCATGTTTAGACTCTTGGCTTGCTATTGCCATTAATACTTCTTTTTCAATACCTAGTTCTTTGGCAGTTGTTGCATAGTCATTATCGTTTATATTACAACCATTTCCACCACAGCTCTTTTTAACTAAGCCTTGACTTAAACAAAAACAAACGTCATCTTCAATTATTTCAATACTAACAGATTCTCCGTCTTCTAGTTTAACTTTTTGTTTTATTTCGTTAAATTTAGAAATAAATTTACTTTTATTTTCATTGTTTATTAGATTTATTCCGCCTTTATTACCCGATATTATACTTTTGGTCTTACTATCAGCTACATAAATTTCAAAAGACACTCTACTGGACTTACCATTAATACTTATTACTTGATAAGCAGGATCTTTTAGCTTATAATCCTTAAAGATGCCTATATTTTGACTATTTATGCTTGAACTTATGTAATATTTTCCACCAGAGTTAGTTGATTTTTTTGTCTCATTGATCTCGCAACTAAATTTATCTGATAAGCTTGCGTCAAAGCCTAAATTCTTGTCAGTATGGCCAAATTCATATATATAAAGTTTGCTGTTTTCATATTTAAGCTTTATAGGCACTTTAAAATCAATTTTTCCGTGTGTTTTTCCATATCTTGTTGTATATCTTGGAGCTTTCAAACATGCAAAAAACACAATAGTGCTATCATCTTCTTTTAGTTTTTCGAGTAGCTCTTGATCTTTTATATCCGTTTGCGGGGTGAAGTTTATCTCTTTGCCTTTAAATTTCTCGCCTTCTAGTTTTATGTCGTTTATTACTATATTTGCTCTTACTTCACCATTGTATTCATCTTTTTTGATTATCTTATAAGACCAGTTTATTTCTTTATAGTTATCGTCTCCCTTGTTTGGCTTATATTTTGCCTTTAGGTTTATTGTATCTTTTGTGGTTATTGTTGTTCTATCTTTTTTGTTTGGGATGTCTATTGTCACATTGAATATATTATTTGCTATATCAATGAGTGATGTTTTTAGCTCGTATGTAGCTTGTCCGCTTTGTTTCTGATTGGCTTCAAGCGATACGACACCGTTATCGCTCATGCTGTGGATTTCACTAGTAGAGTAGTCCTTGCTTAGATCACGAGCGGCAAGTATAAATTTTGTAGTCTTTTTAAATGCTCCTTGATTTTTGTCTGAGATCAAATTGATATTAAATTTGGCCGTATATGAGTTTTTCTCTAACTCATCATCGTTGGTAGTTTCATTTTTCTTAAGATAATATGATTTGTATACCCTCTTATCTTCTCCGTTGTGCAAATATATCTCTTTTATGTCAGTGCTATTTTGATTTTCATCAGTGATTATTAAATTTGTCACTACTAGATTAAAATTTCCATTATTGGTAGTAGGGACACTGCTGTTGTTGCTTGCTAATTTAAGCTTTATATCAAACATTGACGAAGCCTTATCACTTCTTAAAGAGCCATTTTCTTTGGCAAAATTTAGTAGGTTAAAATTTAGATTATCAAAGAAATTTAATACTATTTTATTTGCGCTATTGTAGGAATATTTTTTGTCTTGTGATATAAAATTTCCAACTTCATCTTTATAAAGTATAGTTTCTTTACTTGTAAAAGGGTTTATAAATTTTATATTACTAGCGTTGTAATTTGTTTTGTATGAGTTAAATTTATAGTTGGTTAGTATTAGTCTACTTTCGCTGCTATTGCCTGATGGATTGAGATTAGAACAATCTAAATAGTTTCCACTTGCTAAAATAATAGTTAGCCTTGTATTTTTTGGTTGATATGGTGCTGTTGGCTGAGCAGATTGATGAGGATATATTAGTAAAATTTCTTCTTTTTTACCTTCTTTAAATTCTGAGTTTTTCTCGCGTTCTTGTAGTGCTTTATTTATAGCTGATATATTGTTAGTACCATCACTTTTTAAGTATACAACATATATATTTTTATTATCAAATGTAGTATTGATAACTTCTTTTAGAAGAGAGTGGAGCTTATCCACAAATGGAGCAAGAGTAGCATTGATTTTATTATATTTAAATGAAAAGTAGTTTTTAAGCTTCCTACTTTCGGCATCCGCTTTAAAATCTGTGATATTTTTTTCGGTAAAATTTCTTCCTTCATATGCTCGTATATATTTAGCTATTGTTTGATCATTGTATTTTGATATATTCATGTGATTAAAAATATTTATTATCGCCTCAAAATCGTCTTTATATTTAAGGTCAAAAATATCCGATTCCCATAACCTTCTTTTGGTTAGGCCATTTAACTCTTTGCCTCCTTGAGTATTTATGGTATAACGCAAATGAAACCATATTAAAAATCTATCTCTTTGCGATACAGCTTTCATAAGATCTGAGCCATAGTGATTGTACGCTCTTGAGACTAGTGCTAGTCTTTCGTAGGATTTTGGAATGTCACTATTGACTTTATTTTCATAAGTACTAAGAGTTAAAGAGTATAGTTTATATGCATTATCTCTTGTCTTTAGATTAAGACTTAAATTGGATAAAGAATTAAATTTCCTCAAAGCCATTGATGTGGTTATAGTGCCATTTTTATAGTTTCTCAAAATCGAAAGTTCTTCTTTTGTTAGTTGCCATCCATTTCCAAAAACACCTTGGTACAACTTTGTGATTTCGCTTGTAGCATTTTTTTTTAAATCTAGTCCATGCCCGATAGCAATACTTCCACTGTCAGCATTTTTGGAGTTATCTGCATATGGCTTTAAATAACGACCAGACTTAACTAGCTCAGAATCTGGATGTACTTCAATATTGCACATAAATGCACTCAGTCGCTTACCGTACTCATCGTCGCTTAAATCTCTAAAAATCATTTCTTTTCATCCTTTATAAATTCTCCGTCCCAATACGGATCAGTTCCTTCTCCACAACCATAATCTATAAGTATATTTGCGCACTCATTTGCATTTATTTCTGGATTAGTAAATTTAAAGCCTTTATCGGTCTTTATGATATTTGCACTGCATTTTTTGCTTTTATCATTTGTTGCTAATTTTAAAACCGCTTCTTTAGAAGAAAGAATTTGCAAATTCATCGCTTTATCCTCAACTTCTATCAGACAAATATTTGCACCTTCGCTATCTTCATCTCCTTTAACACCATATGTACGGTAGCTTTCAAACCTAACATTACAAATATTGTTTTTACACATCGATATATTCAAATCCTGAATATGCCCACGATAATTTTTTTCATCTAGCATAATCTGATCTTCAAACGAGTAATTTCCTACCCACTCTTTTGATTTAGAATTTTCATTATCCGAGTATAAATTTACGATTAAAAATAGTATAAAAAATACATTCTTCATATTATTCTCCAGTTATTTTTACAGTGCCTTGATATCTCCGCCGATGACTCTTAGTCCCATGCTATCAAATATCGCTTTTATGCCACCAACTTCTATCACGACACTTGCGCCATTTATGGTTACTTTGGTGCTGCCAACTTGATGGATGATCTCATTTTTAGCATTGACCTCGTATGTCGTCTCGATCTCGCTATACTTAGAGTCTGCCATCTCGGTGTGCTGCGCAGCTGTTTTTGTTGTGAAATTTGACTTAGCATTTATGTCGATGTAGTTGTTTGCCTGAAGCACGATGTGCTCGTTACTAAACTCATTTATACCTTTTTGTGAATTTAGCTTGTAACTACCATCTATGTTTTGCTCTTTGGTGCCTTTTATCTCTTTAGTTTCGTCGTTGTGTATGGTTGTGTTGAGGTTTGATTTTATCTCGACAAATTTATCATTGCCGACAAACTCATGCCTATCTTGGCCAACTCTAGTTGTATCATCAACAGCTACATTTAGTGTGTTTGAGACACCTACTACTGTATCCTTTGAAAGTCCAACCGTCGTTAGATATTCGCCTCCGACATTTACGTTTTTAGCAAGATCTATCGTTTGGATGTGCGCTTTTTTGACCCTTTCGGTGTAGCTACCATGCACTTGAGAGCTTTTGTCGTTTAGGATCGTTTGAGAAAAGTCGTTATTTACTAGCTCGTCGTAGTCTTTCTCTGCTTTTACATAAATTTGCTCTTTGTTTTTTAAGTTTGACAAAGTGATCTCGTTTATGCCAGTCTCGTTTGCACCGATCGTTTTTGAGCTAAGCGATGTTTGATGGTAGTTGTTATCTACATTTACTAGTGGCATATTTGAGGCATTATAGAGGCTACCACTTACCACTGGGTTGTCTATGTCGTTTTGCAAAAATGAGATGATTACCTCATCGCCGACCCTAGGTATCGCAAAGAAGCCGGAGCTGTTGCTAGCTATCGGCGTGATCACTCTTAGATAGGCACTTTTATGATAGCTTGCGTTTATGGTGTCGTCTTTATCTATCTGCTCTTGTGTGCTAAAGGCATTTAGTCTTACCTTTACCCTGCCGTAGCTATCCGTATGGATGGTGTTTGTTTGGCTATTTAGCCCATCTTGTCCTACAACAAGACCTAGAGTGATGTCAGGCGCTTTTGGCTTTTGCTTGTAGCTTGGTACAAATTTCACACTGCTTGGGATGATGCTTAGCTCATTTGTATATGAGCTTATAAATTTCTTATCTTTTAAGGGGACATTGTCGCCTAAATTTAGGGTATTTTCTAAAACACTTTCGTCTATATAAGTGTGTTTTATAGCTATTATTTTAAACTCATATTCGCCGCTGCTTTGATCTATGGCGACTGAGATATTGTCATTTAAATTTAGAGCAAAGACATTTGAGCTAGCGATAAATTCTTTCAATAGCATATCACTTCTTAACTTTTTAAGATATGTGCTGACTTCAAGCAACCTCGTATCACTAAATGAATACTCATCTAAATTTATATGCTTATCATAGATATTTACCTGCTCGTCAAATATCTTCTCATTTTTACTCTCTAGCACGTTTGGATAGGCTGTGTTTTGAAATGAGTGGGTAAAGCTGTTTGCTTTTAGAGTTTCGCTCTTTGTGATTTTATTTATGTGTTCGCTTGCAAGATTATTATTTAAATTTACATTAAAGCTTACTTTTCTAGCCTCTTTTCCTTTACTAGGTTCGCTTTGTGTTAGGACTTCAGCTTGGTTACTATAAGCTAAGATAAAGGTATCGTGAAAGTAAATTTTCTCATTATCTTCGTAAAAATATATACCGCTATCATGGCAAAGTCTTGTTATAAAGGCCAGGTCGCTTTCGTTGTACTGCGCTATAAATTCTTTTTTATTGTAGCTATTTTTGATATTTGAGAAGTCTAGCTCTTTAGTTAGCCTTTGCTTGTTAAAAGACAAAATTTCTTTTACCACTTCAAGCACGCTTTGGTCTGTGTAAATTCTATTTGCTCTATTGATACTTAGTCTATATAGCGAAGATGTGAGTTTAAATTTGAAGAAGTATTTTTTATCTATATTTGTGCTGCTATCGTCATCAACGCCTAGATACTCGACATCGCTTACTATGCCGCTAAAGTAGATATAGTCGCTGCCATTATTGCTTGGGATGATACTCTTGTTTGTAGAAGACGGTCTTTTTATGCTTAGCTTCATGCCTTTATCAAGGTACCTATATATGCCAGTTTGAGCGTTATCATTATAAATGCTCTCTAAATTTTCATAAAGCGGATTTTTGACTAAATTTATATAGGCAAAGCACTCTATGCTAAATATATCTTCTAAACTCTCATTTATATCAGCCCTTGTGACTATAAATTTATCGTTTGCTATCTGAAGAGTCGAGAAGGCATCGTTAGATACGCCGTAGTCTACAAAGCCGTCTGTTGCCACTGAGTTACCAGATGCCAGCATGACTGGCTTAGTTAGTGATGATGTTGGTGATGTTATGTTTTTGTCCATTTGTTGCTCTTTCAATCTTTTTTCGTTTTCTTCTTCTCTAAGTTTTTTAAAGTATTTCTTTTCTGGTTCTTTAATATTATAAAATCTATTAACTTCTTCTTCTATGCCACCACGTTCAGCTTCTTTGTTTATTTTTTCTTTAAGATTGGCATCTTTATCTATATAATTTTTGGCGGCATCTGCATTTCCTTTAAAAATCTCTCCAACAATTGGTATTTTTGAGAAAGGATAAGTAAAGACATCAATAGCATTTTGTGAGTTAGTAAATTTATTATTTTCTTCATCAAAATTTTTTAATTCTGTATTATCATTTTTTATATCAAGTTTCTTTTTGCTAGTGTTAAAAAAATCCATCATCTTTTCTCACTTTCCAAAAGCTTATCTAAATCTTTTTCATCTCCTACTATCTTTAATATAACCCTCAAATAACCATAATAATAAGGATCTTGCCCATGATCTAATAGTTTTTTAATTAATTTAAATTTCTCTTCTTTAAATTCTTTATATTTCGGTGTTTTTATAAATTCTAATAGCTCAGGGCTTGCTTTTTTGTCTTTTATGCCATCGCTATTTTCTCTAAAAAAGACTAGGAATTCTGTTGCTATAATTGCAGTTAGCCATTTATCTGGCGTAATACCTTTATTCAAAAGTAAGTCAAACGTTTTAGTCTTATTATTTTCATAAGCAGCATCTAGTAAATTGGAGCCATCATTAGCGAAACTTGGGACTATATTAGTATCACACCCAAGCTCATCTATGTAATATTCTATACATTTAGCAGTATTTTCATCGGTTGTATTTTTGTCAAATACCACAGCAAACATATTTAAACAATTTGCTTCATGCGAATATAAAGATGTTATGAGAAATATGATTATAGCTAATTGCTTCATTGTGCTAATTCCTTTTTATTCCCATTATTTAATAAATTCTCTAAATCTTTTTCATCATTTATGAGCATTAATATATTTTTTAAGAAGCCATAATCTTTTGGATCTTGCCCATGATCTAATAGTTTTTTGATTAGTTTAAATTTCTCTTCTTTAAATTCTTTATATTTTTGAGTTTTTATAAATTCTAGTAGCTTAGGGCTTGCTTTTTTGTTGTCTATACCTACACCATTTTCTCTAAAGAAAAATGCAAAGTCAAATCCTATAGATGTAGCTAATTGCATATTTGGCTTAGCACCATTATCTAAAAGCAGATCGAAAGTCTCATTTTTTTTATAATCATGTGCAAATTCGAGCAAATCATATGTTCTATTAGAAAGCTTTTTATTTTTTAAAGCTATATCTGTCGTGCATCCATATTTTTTAATATATTTCTCAATATATTTTCTTGTATCATTGTCGCTTATATTTTTATCAGCTACTATGTTAAACATATCAGCACAATTTATTGCATGTGAATATAAAGATGTTATGAGAAATATGATTATTGCCAATTGCTTCATTGCACTAATTCCTTTTGAGTTCTATTCTTTAATAAATTATCTAAATCTTCTTCATCATTTACAAGCGTTAATACTTTATGTAAAAGGATATAGCCTTTTGGATCTTGTCCATGTTCTAGGAGTTTTTTGATTAGCTTAAATTTTTCTTCTTTAAATTCTTTATATTTTTTAGTTTTTATAAATTCTAATAGCTCAGGGCTTAGTGACTGCCCTTCTAACTTAACCCCATTTTCTTCAAAAAAAAGCAAAAAGTCTAATCCTATTGAGCCAGCCAACCATGCATTAGGTACTGCGCCTTTTTCTAAAAGTTTGTCAATGCTTTTTGGTTTATTTGCACTATAAGCAAATTCTAATAAGCTAGCTTTCATCGTTAAATTTGGTAAATTTATACCAGCATTAGCATTACATCCGAGATCATCTATGTAGTATTTTATATACTTAGCCGTTTCAATATCGCTTAAATTTTTATTATAAATGAGCCCAAACATATCCGT